>JAGOCE010000068.1 GCA_017998915.1 Candidatus Ozemibacteraceae bacterium | reverse complement strand
ATAATATAGTTGCTGCGATCTATGGTGACGGGCGCGGGGTCGAACACGCCGAGCTTCATATAGGCCTTCGGAAGAATGGTGGGGAAAGAGGCTTTCGGGTTCACCACATGGTTTCCCAAAAGTTTCAGTTTAAGCCGCTGTGAAGGGGGCAGCACCGAGTTGATCATCTCGACCTGGTGGGTGACGCAGCTGCTCGAGAGGGTGTTGTAGTAATCGTCAGGCCGGTCCCTGGTTCCTTCAAGGACGGCGGTCCGGGTGAAGGCGACTTTCTGCTCGGGGGTCAGCCGGAGATGATAGGCATGGAGTTTGCGGCCATCGACGCCGCACTCGAGCATGGAATAGTCTTCCCAGGTCGAGACGACCGCGATGTTCGGATACACCTTGTGGGTGCCCTTCCAGATGAAATCGATCGTCTGGTTGGGATACCGGTAGGCCTCGAAGGAAACGACCAGCCCTTCGGACTGCTCCCCACGCGGGCCGATGAAGCCGCCCGGCTTGAAGGTCATGACGATGTAGCCGTGTCCGAACAGCCATTCGGGCGGAAATGGCTTGAGGATGAAATAGACCTCGTCCGTCAGGCGGGGGTCGATGACAGCCTGCCCGCTTGCGAAGAGTCTCTCATCGCGGGGAACCGTGGGGGCGTTGAGCAGACGGCCACGGATATTGCCGATCGTGAGCAGGTCGCCTTCGGTAGCAACCAGCACAGCCCGCCCGGTCGGCCCGTGATCGGCACAGGACGGACCGGCGTCCGTGCCCGCCAGCAGCGGAAATCCCGCGAGGACGAACAGGAGAACCGCCAGACCGATCCGTTCAAGCCATCTTCCAGTCATTGTTCCCTCCATCGAGATAAAAGATTGAGAGATTATCGAGCCTTGGAGAACACGAAACCTTCGTTCGTCCTGAGCTTGTCGAAGGACGAGAGCCTCTCGTGCTTCGACAGGCTCAGCACGAATGGGAAGGCAAAATTGATTTTTATCATGCAAGAATCATTATATCAGCAAAGCACATGCCATTCGTACAAGCGCGCAAACAAGCCTGTAAAGCAGCTCCGAATGCTTCAGGGTGCCGGATTTCCATCGACTCTTCCCGAAAAGGCTTCGGCAATCCTTATCCGACCGGCGTTTCCGTCTCCCACCATACCCGCCGGAAAACCGGCAGACCAGAAGCCGTTCGCATACAAAGAACCTTTTGGGTCCGACGATGGCTGATATCTGGAGAACTCACGAAGTACCGGGTTAGAATGAATGGTCCGCACCAAGTATAGGGAGGCAATCTCATGAGGCTTCTTCTCGTCGCTCTGATCGCGGGAATCTGGCTCGCGACCGGTATGCGCGCCGCCGCCGAGCCGTCCAAGTGGTCGGCCATGAACGTCTACGACCAGGCCCGCGAGCAGGAACTGGCAGCCCGGGCCGCCGACTGGCGCAACGGGCCCATCGTCTACCAGGTCATCGTCGACCGGTTCTCGCCGTCTTCCGAACTCGCGAAGAAGAAATCCCTGTATGCAGCGCCTCGACGCCTCCGCGACTGGCAGGAAACGCCGAAGACCGGTTCCTACCTGAAAAAGGAAGGCGTCTGGTCGCACGAAGTCGATTTCTGGGGCGGCGATCTCAAGAGTCTCCTCGGCAGCATCGGCTACATTCAAGAACTTGGCGTCGATGTCGTCTACCTGAATCCGGTCTTTTCATCGCTGACGAACCACAAATACGATGCGTGGGACTACCACAAGATCGACCCCGTCTACGGCTCGCGCGCCGACCTCGCGGCGGTGTCGGCCGAACTGCATCAGCGCGGCATGAGGCTCGTTCTGGACGGCGTCTTCAACCACATGGGCCGGCGCAGTGCAATGTTCGAGGAGGCGCTCCGCAACTCGCGCAGCCGATGGCGACCTTTCTTCAAGTTTTCTGAAACATCCGACCGAGGATATATCGGCTGGTATGATGTCGAGAACCTTCCCGAGTTGAACCTCGAGAACCCCGACGTCCAGAAATACATCTACGGGACACCGGACTCGGTGGTCCAGTCGTATCTGCTGAAGGAGGAAATCGACGGCTGGCGGCTCGACGTCGCGTTCGACCTCGGCTTCCGCTACCTGACCGACCTGACCCAGGCCGCGCACACGGCGAAGCCCGGCTCGCTGATCATCGGCGAAATCTGGAACTACCCCGAAGAATGGCACCCGGCCGTCGATGGTGTCATGAACATGCATGGCCGCAAGCTTCTGCTGACCATGCTCGAGGGCCGCCTGTCGGGCCCGATGTGCAGCGAGATGTGGGAAACCTCGATAGCGGATGCCGGGATGGATCACATCCTGAAAAGCTGGCTGGTGCTCGACAACCACGACACGCCCCGGCTGCCGAACCTGCTACCCCAGGTCTGGCAGCAGAAGATGGCCCGCATGCTCCAGTTCACGCTCCCCGGCGCGGTCTGCCTGTATTACGGCAGCGAGCTGGGCATGGCCGGCGGCGAAGACCCCGAACAGCGCGCCCCCATGCGGTGGGACCTGGTCTCCCCCGACAACGAGATGCTCGCGCTCCACCGCCGGCTGCTGAAGCTGCGCCGCGCCGAGCCGGCCCTGCGCTACGGCGACTTCCGGCGGCTCCATTCCGAAAACCTGTTCGCCTTCCTGCGTCGCACGACCTCGGTGCGCGAAACCGTCGTCGTCCTCGCCAACCCGACGAACCACACGGTCAAAGAACTGATCCAGCTTCGCGAAAGCAAGTTTCAGGACGTCACGCCCCTGCGTGATCAACTCTCCGACAGGACATTCACCGTCTTCTCCGGAACCGTCGATGTCGAAGTGCCCGCCCGCTCCGTCTTCATTCTCAAGGCCGACACCGCCGACTACCCCCACGGCTACAACCGCTACGATCGTATCTATTGATCCACGCCTTACAAACATTTACATCCGTCGCCAGCGGGCTACGTTTACAGTTCCGGCTTCCATGCGGTACGATCTCACCAGGAGAATGAACGATGAAACGATGTGTGCTCATGCTGACCCTGTTGCTCGTGACCTCGCCCGCCTGGGCGCTGTTCTGCCAGTATTGCGGGAATTCTATGGCCGACGATGCGCGGTTCTGCCCGAAGTGCGGCAAACAGCATGCCGTGCCGTCGTCGCAGCCCGCCGCTCAGCCCGCGGCGACGGCACCAGGGATCACGGCGCCGGCGGAACTTCCCTCAGCCCCCTACGAGATGATCAACCGATACGAGTCGCTCCTCACCTCGTCGGGCCCGGCATGGTCGTCGGGCACGGCGGCCGAACATCGCTTCCGCATCTCTTCGGCGCTCCAGCAAGCCGGTTCCGAGGTTCCCCGGTTCGCGCCCGCCATGCAGCGTCTGCATAATATATATATATCGAAATATGATGTTCTCAGCCGGTATGACAGCGCTTGCGCGCGCAGCGCGAGAGGTCCCGGCCGGATCGAGGCCGACGCCGAGAAGGAGAAGCTCCTGTTCACGCTCGCACGAACGAACGAGATGATCTCGTATCTGAAGGATCGCCTCGCCGACCCGGTGGCCCCGGCCAAGGTCGACGAGATGCAGAAGTCCCTCGACGAGGCCGTGCGGGAACACCGCGTCACGGCGCCGTATCTGCGGCTCGAAGGACATCGCGTGAAGCAGGGGCAGCGACTCTGGATCATGGATATCGTCGCCGAGCGCGTCATGGTCATGGTCCTCGACGACTGCGGCGCCAGCAAGCCGCTCGTGGGCTGGCTCTCGCTCGGCGATCTCGAACGACGGTCAACCTACCGGCGGCCTGCCTCCTGGGTCGCCCCCGTCCAGCGCATCGAGAAGGAAGTCGTCATCGTCGGCCACACCTGGTGGTGGCCTGGCTGGCCGCACCCGCGCCATCCCCGGTATCCGCATCGCGACCGCGATCACGACCGCCACGACCGGGACTGGGATCGCGACCACCGCCACCGGCATTGACCGCCAGAGTGGTTTCAGGAACGCATCCTCAGATTGAGGGCAGATGAAACCCGGATGAAGAACAGATAATTTCCCCGAGTTCTTCGGTTTTCGTCGTGATCCGGAACCTCAGGAAACGATGAGCGTTATTTTCGGGCCACCACGATCAGGGAGAGGCCTTTCCAGGGGAGGAGGCGATCGACGAGGCGGAACAGCCAGACGAAGTGGTCGTAGAGTTTCATCGACAGCTTGCCGATCGAGCCGCTATCGAGCAGTTTCCCCACGAACAGCCAGCCTGCCACGCCCGGTCTGTTGAAATCGAGCATCCTCTCGACTGTAAATCCCGCCTGGGCGAGCTTTTGGGAGATATCCTCGCGCGAATACCGGCGCAGATGGCCGACCGCCTGGTCGAGCGAGCCGAAGTATTCCTGGCACTGGGGAAGGAGCAGGACGAGGTTTCCGCCCGGCCCGAGGGTCTCGTATGCCCGCCGGAGTGCAGTCGCGTCATCCTCAATAAATTCCAGGGTGTTGAGACACAGCACAGTTTCCTGGGTTCCCTTCAGTTCGTCGAAATGCGCGGAGTTGCCGATGTCGAGCGTCCTGATGCTGACGCGGTCGTCGTTCCTGAATATCGACCGGAGGGTCTCGAGCGGCCGTGGTTTAATTTCGCACGCTATATATTCATCACGCGGCAGGAACCGGCTGGTCAGGTTGCCGATACCTGCGCCTATCTCCATCACCTTCCGGCCGAGGAACGGCCTGATGACGTCGGCCAGCCACCTGTTGAAGCGGGGCGCCAGCCGCACGTTGTGCAGGACGTCCTGGGAGGATGGGATATAGCAGTCGTCGATCAGCCAATATTTGAAAATATAGTATAACGCCCAGAAGCCGTCCTTCCAGGTGATCTTCTTTCCCTCGTCGTAGGTGCGGCCCTTGTAGGAGATGGGCACCTCATACACGCGCAGGTTCCGCTTGGCGACCTTCGCGGTGAGCTCTGGCTCGAGGCCGAACCCCGACGACCGTATCGGGATGCTCTTGAGCAACGGCGCCCGGAACATCTTGTAGCAGGTTTCCATGTCGGTGATCGTGAGGTCGGTGAACATGTTCGACAGGTTCGTCAGGCCCCAGTTCATCAGTGAATGCCAGAAATACAGCACGCGCCGGTAGTCGGCAACGAGATACCGCGAGCCGAACACGACGTCGGCGTCGCCCTCGAAAATCGGCCGGATCAGCTTCGGGAACTCGGCCGGTTCGTATTCGAGATCGGCGTCCTGGATCACGATCACCTCACCGTCGGCCCGGTCGATGCCCGTCCTGATCGCCCCGGCCTTTCCCTGGTTCTTTTCATGGAAAACGGGCAAAATCTGCGGGTGAAGCCGCGCCTGGGCCGTGATGATCTCGCGGGAGCCGTCCGTCGAGCCGTCGTCGACGATCACGAGCTGGATGGAAGCGATTCCTGGCTTCCCCTCCTGCTCCAGAACCTTTGCGATGACCTTTGCGAGCGTAAACCGTTCGTTGTAAACCGGCATGATCACCGAAAGGCGGAATGGCTTGTGACTTCCCATGTCGACTCCTGAAACCGGTGTCTGATTGTACGAAAAAAGTTTACGACAGAACGGTGTCGGATGCACCATGAAAAGCAATCTGGTGAAACAAGGGGACGTATGACGGCGCTCTGGAAAAAAATCCGGTTGCCGGTGCTCGTTGCGGCAACGGTCCTTTCGTTCTCCGCGATCGAGGTCGTGGCAAACCCCATCCGGCTCAGCATCGACCCGTTCGTGATGACCTTCTGGCGCTTTCTGCTGGGCGGACTCTTCCTGCTGCCGCCGGCGGTGCCGCTCTTCCGGAAAAAGGCCCGCTCCTTTTCGCCCCGCGTCGTCGCCTGGCTGGCCGCGCTCGGTGTTCTGAACGTCGTCGTCGCCATGGGAGCCCACGCGCTCTCGGTCAAATACGCGAAGGCCTCGACAGCCGCGATCCTCATCGCCGCGAACCCGATCGTCATCAACTTTCTCGGCTGGCAGCTGCTCGGGGAAACCCTCTCGATGCGCCGCGGCCTCACGCTCATACTCGGCTTCACGGGCGTTGTCCTGGTGGCGGCTCGTCCCTCCCCGGGCGCGGATACGGTGTTCGGCATCGCCGCCGGTCTCGTCGGCATGGTCACGTTCTCGCTGTATACCGTTCTCTCGAAGCGGTTCGTTCAGCGGCTCGGCAGCCTCATCGTCACCGTCTCGACGTTCATTCTCGCCTCCGCCGCCTTTCTGCCCCTTCTGCTTCTCGCCGGAGTCCCGGTCTGGCCCGCGCCCGGCGTCTGGTTCCGCCTGCTCGTCCTCGGCTTCATCGTGTCGGGCTTCGGATACTACACGTTTTTCCAGGTTCTCCGCGAGCTGCCCGCCGGCCGGGCAAGCCTGCTGTTCTTCGCCAAACCGCCCGTCGCCATCCTTCTCGCCTGGCTCCTATTGGGCGAGACCCTCACCCCGCCCGCCATGGCCGGAACGCTTCTCATCATGGCCGGCATCCTGTTCGACCGGCGCCCGAAGTTCCCGGCAACGGCACGATCATTTCCGCCACCGGAGGTTTCCCGATGACGTTCTCTTTCACGAAACCATTCCTGCGCGTTCTGCTGGCCCTGCAGCTCATCACCACCTGCGCAATGCCATCGCAGGCTCAACTCGCGAGCGAGCCGACGTTCGACCTCGAACTGGTCGACATCTACGCCGATTTATATCCTGATAAATATATAGCTGATGTGATAAGCATCCTGTATCTGACCTGCAACGGTTCAGATCCCGTCATTCTTCGCTGTCAGGGAAACATCCATCGTCTCGAGGTCATCGGCCGGAACCAGCAGAACGTGAGCTGGATCTACCGCCCGCCCTACATCCATCTCGACAACCTCGCGGCCGGCCAGCGCGAAGTCGAGTTTCGCTTCCGCGTCCGCCACGACGGCGTCTCTCCCGGTGGCGGCACCATCGCGACCAATCTGCTCGACCTCAACCCCGCCGTCTTCTGGTACCCCCGCCAGAACGCCTCCGACCCCCACCAGGTGATCCTCAACCTCGAAACCCCCGCCGATTACGAGGTTTCTGCAAACGGCACCCTCCACCGCAATCTCCCCAACAACACCCGCCGTATCCGCACCTGGATCGTCTCAAAACCCGTTCCGGAAGGCATCACCCTCCAGACCCCCTGAGCCGACCAGCAGCAGGATCGCGCAAATTCCCCATCACTTGTTTTCGACGGCGTCGTATACGATGCAATCGATGTCCTGCTGATACTCCGGGAGAAGCCTGCTCAGGTTTTCCTTGCGGTTCTGGATCATGTCTCGCTGCTTTGCGGCGAGTTTCTCATACTGGTACCGAGCTTCGAGGTTTTTCTTCAGCGCCGGAATCCGTGACGGGTCGACGCGAACCGAGTAGGAATTTTTGACGATGGCGAAGTCGTAGGCGTTGAGGTCGCCCTGCCCCTGATCGCGTTCATTCCGATAGGCTTCGTAGGCTTTTTCCTCGATCGCCGGCATGAGAAACGCATCTCGGGTGAGTTTCAGCGCGTCGTAGGCTTCCTTGAAGAAGGTCCGGTAACTGACGAACGATGCGGCTTGGGGAACGAGTTTACCCACCAGGTCCAGCGCGGCATCCGTCGCCTTGTCATTCGTGTCTCCGGCCAGGGGGTTGAGCTTGTCGTCGAGGTAGGCCTTCAGCTTTTCCCAGTCGACCCAGCCGGTTTCCTTGCGCTGGGGAAGCGGGGTGGCACAGAATTCGTCGTAGCGGCGAACGGCCTCAGCCAGCCGGCCGATCCGGAACGCCGGCCCGGGGTGGGCTTGAATTGCCCGGTCGAGGGCGGCATCGGAAACGTCATTGAGGGGGGACAGCATCCCGCCTTTGACCTTCCGGAGAAACGCGATCAGCGCCGCATTGCCCGCAGAGACGGCCTCCCCTCCTATCACGGCATTGCGGATGGTTTCGTCGGAAACGACTTTGGCCCCGTTGGAAGAATACTGAAACACCCGCCGGCCTTTTCGGCAGAGGAATTGGGCATCCTTCGCGCTTCCAGAGATGGCGGCTCCCTTCATTCCCTCGTCTCCACAGGCGAAGGACACGAGATTCCCGCCGGTATACTTTTCGGTCATGCCCTTCAGGCTTTCCAGGTAGTAGTCGTGAGCTTCCTTTTCATCCGGCATCTCCGAGATCGTGCCGGCCAGGAAGCAGTAATTTCCGGGAATGATCGAAGGCCCATCGGTGACATATCCCTGAAAGCCGTTGTTGTCGGTGATGAAGGAAACCGCCGTCATCCCGGCCGGGTGCTTGAAAATCTGCGTTATCTGCTTCGCGCCGAGATCGATCACATGCGCCTGAAACTCGGCCGGGCACGCCCCGGCATTGGGATAGGAGGCGCGCAGATCGAGGGAAAAAGCCGGAAGGCCGCTCATTCCAAGACCGACGCAAAACGCCAGGACAGCAGGGATTCGTTTCCACATACGCTGAGACTCCTCTCGTGCTCCATCGATATCTGTCGAAAACGGCGCGATCATACCGCTTTTCGGCGAAAGGAGTCCAGCGAATATGCGCATGGCGGCACGGCATTTCTGGCACAGCAGAGAATCCGCCTCTCTCCAGAAAATATTCGCATAAATATAGTTTCAGAAAGCCGAAAGCCCCCGAAACATCCGGGGGCTTTCGGCAACGAAGATTGAAAGAACCGCTTCTACGCCTATTGCCAGAGGGCGTCGGTGGGAACGGGGCGGTCGCTGACGTCGAGATAGAGGCCGACGGCATTTCCGCGACGAACGAACCGGCAGGGCTTTCCAAGCAGGGTCGTTTCGGGGGCCGAGCCGTGTAGCTTGTTGAAGCGGGCCTTTTCGGCTTCTTTTCCGAGCCATTTGAAGATCAGCAGGGGATCGTAGAGGGAGAGCCTTCGAGAGGGCTCGCCCGGCTTCGCCCAGCGGGCCGAGGTCGTGAATTTCGCCAGAGAGACGGTGTTTCCGGTGAGGGGGCCGCCGATCAGGCTCAGAGGGATGTCGACGCTCCGGATCCACTGCTGGTTCATGACCGGATCGATGAGACCGGTGACGTCGAGAAAACTCATCGCGAACGCGGAACAACCGGCGCCCAGACCCTTTCTGGGCTCGTTGAGACCGTTGTAGATCTTGTCGTACCCGCGGGCTTTGTATTCGGTCAGGTATTGTTTCATGCGGGCGTATTGAGCCTGGCTGATGCGGAACCGGAAAAACGCCACCCTCCCGGTTTCATACCGTCGTTTCAACTCAGCGTCGAGTTTCTGAGAAGGGTCGAAAGCCCCCTGCATCGGCGCGAACAGCAGGCCGAGGCCGTATCCCTTCTTTGTGATGAAATCCACGTCGGGAGGAGCATCCGGAGAGGTCGTCATTCCCGTGAGATCACGGGTACCATCGGTGCCGATGAGCTCGATGAAGCAGTGGCCGATCGAACGCTTGGCCTTACCGTGCAGGAAAGACAACTTTCCCTTGACCCCGGCCCCCCAGGCGAGCGTGTAGGGAGTATTCCAGTTCAGTTCGGCCGGCGGCGGAAACGAATACAACACGTATTCCTGCGCCGCGCACGGCAGGCTGCCCAGAACGAACACGAACACCATGGCCAGACAGAATTTCTGAAACATGAGCCCTCCCCTTCACATATTGCTTGTACATCATACCCGATGAAGCTGGGGGGATGGGGGGGCGGGCTTCAAACAGAATTTCTGCGTCATCTGCGGAACCAGCGGATGCAATCAGGTTGGCTCCAGGGTGGCGACGACGTCCTTGAGTTTTCCGGGAATGGGGATGTGCTGGGGGCGTTTGACGGCACAGGCGCCGCATTCGATGCACTTGCTGCCCTTTCCCTCGCCGACACACATGCCGTACTGGAAGCAGGCGGTGCCGACGTCTTCGAACATGGCGGCATTGTTCAGCAGGCTGAAACAGCCGGGAATGTTCACGCCGGCGGGGCAGGGCATGCAGGGAATCACAATATCGAATCGTTGCAGGGACGCTCAATCCCCCACGGGGCCCGGGCTGGGCATGAACTCCAGGTCGTCGGCGGTTCCCGGCTTCCCGTCGGGGCCGGCGCTCCGCAGGGATGGCGGGGATCCCGCCCCGAAGATGAACTCACGGTCGGAGAACGGATCCGTTCCAAACTCCGGCCCGAAGGGCACGGTCAGCTCGCGGAGGGCGGTCGGCCATTTCCCCCGTTCGCGATGGAACGAGTAGACAGCAAGGCACAGAAGCCCTCCCCGGAGCTTCGCCTGCATCTCCACCTCCCTGGTCCTGTGTTTCAGGGCATTCGGTAGCATGATGTTGTATATATATTCCGCGAAGGCGGCCGTGGGCGCCCAGAACAGGTGCAGATTTCGCGGAGAAAAATCGGCGAATCCATCGAAATACCGGTCAAGTCGCTCGCTCGCCGCCGCGAGAGCCTGCACGCCCTTGGAGTAGGGCCGGCGGCTTTCCCGCACCAGGAGGTCGAATTCCCCGTTCACCCGGCTTTGCAGGGCGGTATCCTCGAGCATGCGGTCCACGATGTTGGTGGGCACCTCCTTCCCCTTGGATTTCAACAGGCTTTTGATCCGGTCGGAAGAGGCGTTCTTCAGGATACCGGGCACCAAGCGTTTCTCGGTTTCCAGCGTATCAGACACCGTCACCGAGTTCTGTTCCATGGCGAGCAGGAGCCGGATGACACCCTGGACGTCCTGGAAAGTGGTCGAGGCCACCGGCGCGGCCAGCATCATCCCCGTCCCGGCCATGGATCGCAGGGACACCCCGGCGGAACGCGTTCTGAGCGACACCCGGCTTTTCTCCGACACTTCCAGCTCGTGCCCGAGCAGGGCGGTGCCGGCCAGGAGGATCAGGGCCTTCTTCCCCTGGTCGCGGGCAGCCAGGTGCCGGGCCAGGGCCACCCATTTCCGGCCGGTCGCCAGGCAAGTCCGGGTATCGACGAAGGGAACGTCGAACACAGGATCGGGAGGCCATGCCGGCCGCGGGGTAGGCCGCGACAGGCGCGCCAGAACAGCTCGGGCGATATCCCCTGACTCGGAGCCGAGCGAGGGAAGGGCATCGAACCGGGCGGCCAGGGCGGGAAGGGGGTCTTCCCTGCGTTCTTTCCCGAAGGGGTCGAAAGTGGCTTCCGATGCGAGTATGCCTTCCAGGGAAGGCACGCCAGCAACCAGTTCGGGGAGGAAGGTTCCGGCACTCGTATTGGCCGGGGTGTCGCGCAGGTCCGGGGCGACAAGAATCAGCGCCTTGAATTCCTCGAGGCGGGCATGCATCCACAAATACCAGAGAAGGACGAGAACAGCCCCAACCCACTTGGCGATCGTGCGAAACCTGGGAAAATTCATGGGAGATTCCTCCTGTACCGAGGTTCTATTTTTTTCTGACGGGTTTCAATCGGTACAAGCGGTTCGGAAGGGTGAGCCCTTTCAGATGGTCGAAACCGCTCCCGATCCTCGCGTCCAGCTTTTCCAGCCGGGCGTCCGGGTGCGGATGGGTTTTGAACAACAGGGCCACCTTGTCATCATCCCTGGCGTAGTGACCGATCAGTTGCAGAACACTGGGCAGGCCGAACGCATCATACCCAGCCCGCGCCGCCAGCACGACGGCGATCCGGTCGGCTTCGAACTCGGCCTTCTGATCGAGGGAGCGGGCGACGATTTCCGCGCCATGGCCGATCAGCTGCTGGACGCTGGCATTGTCGGTGATCTTCCCGGGAAGCGCCTGGCGGCCGAGGTCCAGCAGGCGGCTCTTCTGCAGGATTTCCAGGTGATGCCGCCGAATCACGTGACCGATTTCATGCGCCAGAACGCCAGCCAGTTCGGCCTCGTCGCGTAACAGGGCATACAATCCCCGTGTCACGAAAATATAGCCGCCGGGAGCGGCGAAGGCGTTCACATCAGCGGATTCGATCACGCCAAAATGCCACGGCAGATCCGAACGTTCGCACTGCTCCGCCACCCAGCGTCCGACCCGGTTCACATACTGCTGCAACCCGGCATCATCGACCAGGGGAGCGGCACCCAGCAGGTTTCCGGCGATCTGACGGCCGATGGCGATCTCATGCTCCGGCGAAACCTTCTGAAGGGCATCTCCGACAGCCCGCACGTTGTCGGGCAACCGGTTTCTGACCCTCTGCAACAGTTGCTGCCGGGACTCCTTGCCCGGGGAAAGCCGGATCGAGCCGCTCGCGGGCAAAAGATCCCTGAGCTTTTCAAGTTGGAAGCGGCCCTCATCGGCACCCCTCGCGGAAGTGAACGAGCCGCTCAGGATCACGATCAGAAGAGCGAAGATGAACCGGTTCATCGCACACCCCCTGAAAGATACCCCACGGCGCGTGCCTCGAGCCTTCCACGGGCGGCGAAATCCCGCGCCTGAAGCAGAGTCACGCGGTAGGACTCGAGGAGAGCCAGTTGCCCAGCGTTGAATTGAGCGGTCCTCAATGTCTCCTCATTCAGCCCGCGTATTCCTGTCGTGGCCACGACTTTCCCCGTTCCCGCACGCCCGGAAGCGAGGCTCAGGATCCCGTCAACGGTGTAGCCCGACTTGGCCGGCCGTTCGGCCCGGCGAATACTCAGCATGCGCACCCAGCCGTTTCCCTTGCCGCTTTTTACGGACAGCCAGCCGCCTTGTTTGCCTTCGATCTCCACCCGGTCGCCCTTGGCCAGCGTTCCCACGGTTTTGGCATCGCGAAACGGCTCATCCTTGATTTCGTCGATCTTCACGGCACTGCCGACGTTCGTCTCGGCGGCATCAGGCTCGGTTTTTCCGGGCCAGGGCACGAGGAACAGCAACCACGCGAGCACCAGGACGATTCCCGTCTGTTTCATGTCTTTCCTTTTCCCACAGTTGAGATGTGCCACTGTGCCAGGGTTTCGGCGAACAAGGCCCGCCAGCTGTCCTCGGCCGACTCTCCGCAGGTGATCGTGCCGTGATGGGAGAACCAGCTGGCCACCCCATCGACGTTCACCAATACCTTGCGCAGCAGCCCCGGAAAGGCGGCAAGCACCGCTTCGATGTCGGCAGTGATGCGGGTTCTGGCCGTGGCGTCCTCCATGGGAGCCAGCCACAAAACGGCGAAGGTCTTCTCGCAGAGCTCCCAGAACCCTTTTTGATCCCCGAAAAGAAGTTCCACGGTCTTGGCCTCCGCTCCGGCTCTCAGCAGTCCGACCCGGATGTATTCCCATCCTATGTCGCTTATCTCCTCGGTATCAACCCTGATCAGCAAGAGCGCGGCCTGGCGCTCACCCGCCTGTTCTCTCGAAACGCGAACCATGCTCCGGTCCAGCGATTTCCTGGTCAGGGCCGCATAGGTTCGTGTCACACTGAAATACGCCAATCCCAGAGAAACCGGGCCGGTGAGATTGATGTAGACCGTGCTCACATTGATACTGGCATACGAGACGCCGACGAGGCAACACTGGGAAAGACCGAACCACCAGTCCAGGATGATGGGATTGACCCCTCTATAGAAATTCCACGCCGTCACCCAGACGATCGCCAGCGACAGGAGCAGGTAGGGAATCGGCGCTTCGGGAAATCGCAGGTAATCGCCATGTTTGAAGTTGTCGATCGCGGTGGCGAGGATTTCCACGCCCGGGTGCATCTGGCTCATGGGGGTGGGCCTGAAGTCGAACAGACTCGGCGCGGTCGATCCGATGATGATGATCTTTCCCGCGAATTCGTTTGACGGGCGGCGTTTCTCCTTGCTGGTCAAATCCTGAAACACATCGGAAAAACTCACATACCGGTAGGAAAATGGCCCGCCCCGCCAGTTCAGCAGAACCCGCTGTGCCTCAGGAACCGGCCAGTGGAACTCCCGGCAGGGACGGGAGGCGCCAGCCCTGTTCGTCGCGGTAGACCACGTATTGCCGGACCACGGAATCGTCATCCGGATAGATGTTGTGCAATCCCAGGCGCTTGCCGGCCAACGCCGCCGGGAGGTGCGGCAGGACGACCGCCACCGTGGGATCCTCCGTCGATCCCGGCGGGCCCCGCTCCACTCCGGGAATCATTGATACCCTGACCTGGCTCAACGGGTCGTCGGCCGAGTCCAGCCGAAGCATGGGGAAAAAGGTGTTGGAGGCCGCCAAGATGGCGGCGTTGAAGTATTCATCGCTTTCCGCGTTGTAGAGATCCGGGTCGCTGAACAGGATGTCGAACACGATGGCCTGGGGTTTCTGCTGCTGCACCAGCTCGACAAACTCGCCCAGCACCTGGCGCGGCCACGGCCATCGCCCGTATTCCTTGGCCATCGCGGCCAGGCTCGCCTCATTGATGTCGACGATCACGATCTCCGGGTCAGGCCTGGGCTGAATGAGGCGATAGTGCAGGATGGCGTCAAAAGCCCCCTGCCGCACCTCTTCCGTAACCCGGTATCCTCCCAGGCCGGCAATGGCCAGAAGAGTGAAGAATATCGCAACGTATAGATAGAACGTCCTTTGGCCATGACGGCCCAGCCAGGCTCCCAACGCCACCCAGCCGCCGTTCCAGCGATTGCTGATGCTGATAAGGATTCTTGGATCCACGTATCCCCCCGCCCGGACGTTCTTCCTCTCTCTGTCTGCCTACCAAACCACGTGTCTCTGTCTGTTGTCAAATGAGGCCGTGGCCTGGCGTTCATGCGCACCCAGGGAGGGAGAACTCTCGGAACGGCCCTGGTTCAGGTTCGTCCGACTCTCGCATGCGTTTCCCGACAGAATATCATGGTTTTATCGTCTGAAGGCGGGTTGCGAGGCTTCTGACGTGGTCGATCGAGAGGGGGCGTTCGCGCCACTCGAAGGCCTTGAAGGCGGGCATCTGGTCGGTCGCGTGCATTCCCCAGCCGGCGTTGCCGGGGGGCATGACGCCGATGATGCTGATGCCGTCGGGGTTCAGGTGCATGATCTGGACGTCGCTGCCGCGGTTCATATACGGCGTGCATGAGGCCGTGGGCGCCATGGTCGGGGCGCCGACATGGTTCACGCCGGCAAACTCCATGGCCGGGCACGGAAGCAGGGGAAGCGGCGTTCCTTCAGAGGCGAGGCCGGCGACCGTCGCGGCGAACACCTCGGTGACGACCTGGCTCGCGGGCTTTCCGCCCAGGTA
>JAGOCE010000067.1 GCA_017998915.1 Candidatus Ozemibacteraceae bacterium | reverse complement strand
GGTGATCGCACTGGGAACAGCGACAGCCGCCATCATCTGGCTACGTTCTTGTTCCCTCAGGCGCACCGAGGCCTGATACTTGTTCCTGCAAGCTAAAAAGTCAATTTTCTCTTCCCGGTCGTAGTGAGCTTGTCGAAATACGAGAGTCTCTCGTCATTCGACAAGTTCAGGGCGAACGCATGGTTTTCAAGGAGCTGCTCTTGACATCAAAAATGGGCGGTGCTACGTTCAACTCGGAAAAGGAACTTCCTATCCTGAGAGTGCCGCGATCTATTCTGAAACCCGAGACGCACGAACAGCGGCCGATCAATCCTTACGGCCCCTCGAAAATGGTGAAGGAGCGGATGAGGAGCGATTTCGCCCAGACGCATGGACTGCGATTCGTGGCCCTGCGGCATTTCAACTCCGCCGGCGGCGATCCCTGCTCCGAGATCGGTGAGCGCCACGGGCCGGAAGCGAATCTCATCACTCTCGCTCTTGGTGCCGGGCGCGATCCGGGCTTGATTCCGCAATACATTGATCTCGATATGATCGTCGCTCACGCCTGGGTTTTCGGGCGTCGCCTGGCCTGAAAATCGATCGGAGGAACGAATGATGCAGAAGGGCAAGACCCTGCTTGTGACGGGCGGAACGGGTTCGTTCGGCCACGCATTCATCCGGTATGCGCTCGATCATCTCCAGCCCAGGAAAGTGATCGTCTACTCGCGCGATGAGTTCAAACAGTACGAAATGGAACGGAAGTTCAACTCCCCGAAACTTCGGTTCTTCATCGGCGACGTGCGGGATCGAGACCGCCTGAACCGGGCGTTTTCCGGCGTCGATTACGTCGTGCATGCTGCTGCTCTCAAGCAGGTGCCGGCCGCCGAATACAACCCGTTTGAAGCTGTCCAGACCAATATCATGGGCGCCCAGAACGTCATCAGCGCCGCCCTTGAAACCGGTGTGCGCAGAGTCATTGCCCTCAGCACCGACAAGGCCTGCAACCCGGTCAACCTGTACGGCGCGACCAAACTGTGCTCCGACAAGCTGTTCATCGCGGCGAACGCCTACGTCGGCAGTTCGAGAAACACCCGGTTTGCGGTTGTGCGGTATGGGAACGTCGTGGGAAGTCGCGGCAGCGTCGTGCCGTTCTTTCGGGAACTCGCCGCGAAGAAGATGGATATCCCGATCACCGACGAGCGGATGACCCGCTTCTGGATCACGCTTTCTCAGGCGGTGCAGTTCGTTGTCGACTCGTTCGAAATGATGTCGGGAGGGGAGCTGTACATTCCGAAAATCCCGAGCATGAAAATTCTCGACCTCGCCGAGGCGACAGCACCCGGGTGTCCCCGCAAGGTCATTGGCATCCGGCCCGGTGAAAAACTGCACGAATTGATGATTTCGCACGATGACACGAGAAATCTGTATGAAACGGAAGATCGCTTTATCAAGCTTCCTGAATTCCATTTCTGGGAAATAAAACCGCCGAAGGATGCCAGGCCGGTTGAGGAAGGATTCGAATATGCCAGCAACACGAACGATCGCTGGCTCGGCATCGATGACCTCCGAAAACTGCTCCGGAACGAGGGTCTGCTTCCATGAGCCCTCGGTTTCTCTCCTACGGCCGGCAGTCGGTCACCGAGGATGACATACAGGCTGTTATTGAAACCCTGAAGTCTGACTTCCTGACGCAGGGGCCGGCCATTCCCAGGTTCGAAGAGGATTTCTGCGCGATGACAGGAGCGCGCCATGCGGTCGCCTGCGCCAACGGCACCGCAGCGCTTCACCTGGCCGCTCTCGCGACAAAAATTGCCCCAGGAGATCGTGCTCTCGTTACGCCCGTCACGTTCGTCGCGAGCGCCAACTGCATTCGATACGCCGGTGGGGATGTCGCGTTCGCCGATATCGATGGCGAAACGGGCACGCTGTCGCCGGAGTCGGCGGAAGTGGCCCTGAAAAAGGCTTCAGACGAGGGGCGGCCGTTCCGGGCGATCGTGACGGTCGATCTGGCCGGACATCCTTGTGACATGGAGATCTTCGCCGGACTGAAGAAAAAATATGAATTGATATGGATACATGACGCCTGCCACTCTCTCGGCGGCTCGTGGACCGACTCCGTGGGAAAAGTCTGGCGGGTCGGTGAGTATTCCGAACCTGACGCCGTCGCCTGGAGCTTCCACCCGGTGAAACATATCACGACCGGTGAGGGCGGCATGATCACGACGTTCTCGGACCAGATCGCCGACCGACTGAGGCTTCTGAGAACCCATGGCATTCGAAAGGAGCCGGCGGCGTTCGTCTCTCGCGATGAGGCCTTCGACGAGAACGGCAAGCCGAATCCCTGGTATTACGAGATGCAGGAGTTGGGTTTCAATTACCGGCTCACCGATATCCAGGCAGCACTCGGATCGTCTCAGCTGAAGCGGCTCGAGGCAGGCATCGCGCGGCGACGCGAGATCGTCGAGTGTTACCGTGCTGGTTTCGCCGGGCTGAAAGGAATCTCCATGCCGGCAGTGAAGCCGGGGAGCGGCCATGCATTCCACCTGGCGATCGTCCGTATCGACTTCGAAGCGATCGGCAGGAGCCGCGCCTGGGTCATGAACCGTCTCCGCGAGCGGAGCATCGGGACGCAGGTGCATTACATACCGGTTCCGATGATGCCGTATTATGCTGGAACCACGGTGATGTGCGAGCTGCCGGAAACGCTCGCATACTACCGTCAGACCCTTTCCCTCCCTTGTTATCCCGATCTTCGCGATGAGGATGTCGAAAGGGTCGTATACGCGGTTCGGGAGGTGCTTTCATGAGCGGCAACGATCGTGTTGAAACGCAGGCGGTCATTCAGGCGAGAATGGGCTCGTCGCGGCTGCCGGGAAAAATCCTGCTCGATTTGGTGGGAACGACGATTCTCGGCCACGTCGTCAGGCGTGCCCGTGCCGCTTCCCGCATCGCCAGAGTCGTCGTCGCAACGACGACCCAGCCAGAGGACGATGCGGTGGAATCCTGGTGCAGATCCGCCGGTGTGCCCTGTTTCCGGGGTTCGGCCATGGATGTCCTGGAACGATATGCGACGTGTGTCTCCGCCTGGCCCTGCCGCCGGGTGGTGCGCATCACCGCCGATTGCCCGCTGATCGATCCGGGAGTCGTCGACGAGGTGATCGCGATGCACGAAACAGGTGTGTTCGACTACGTTTCGAACCTGCATCCGCCGACCTACCCACACGGACTGGATGTCGAGGTCCTGTCGACGCAGCTTCTGAAACGAGTCGCAGAAGAGGCGACTCTGCCGTCACATCGGGAGCACGTCACGCTGTTCATTCGCGAGAATCGCGACCATTTCAAATTCGGAAATGTCGCGTTCGGCCGGGATGCATCCCGGTTCAGGGTCACGCTGGACCGCCCGGAGGATTACGAATTTCTGAAGGCACTCTTGGCGTTGATCCCTCCTGCGATCGAGCTTCCATCCCTCTACGAGATCCTCCGGCTCCTTGATGTGCATCCTGAGATCGTCGCGATCAATGGCGGCATGGACCGGTACGAAGGGGTCAGAAAAGCCGTCAAGGCTGAGAAACGGAAACTTTTGCTGGGATGATGTGAGATGCCCAGACTTCTGATCCGGGCCGACGGAGGGGGAGAAATCGGACTCGGTCACGTCATGCGCTGCCGCACGCTCGCTTTGGCAATGCGCGAGTTGGGCTGGGAAACCACGCTCCTGACCGCCTCGGACCCAGGAAATATATGGAGCGATATGTCAGGCGCGGTCATGCCCTGGCTCCAGGCGGAGGGAGGAACGGGCCAGGGGTTCAAGACGGCGATGGCGGCGAAGATGCACCGGACAGACCTCTTGATCGTCGATCACTACGGCTTCGCCACGGAGGATTTCACCGCCCTCTGGGCTGCCGGACCCCGTCTTGCCGTCATCGACGACCTGGCTGACCGTATCCTGCCCGTCGATGCCGTGATCAACCCCAATCCCGGTGTAACCCCGGATCCCTATGCGAAAAGGGGTGTGCCCCTCTGCCTCTGCGGCGAGGCGTATACGCTGGTCCGCCCAGAAATTCGGGCGTTTGCTGGAACACCCGTTCCGACTGACGGGCATATCCTCGTGACGCTTGGCGGCGGCGACGTGCAATGCCAACTCTATGACATACTTAATGCTATGTCAAAAGACGAAGGCGATGTGCCTGTCGTAGCCGCCGTTGGGCCTGCTTGCCCGGTTGACAGACTGAACGAATGGGAACGGGGCGGAGCACGCCGCAGGATCGTCAGAGACGTGAATGCACTTCCCGGCCTGATTGCCGGAGCATCCGTCGCCGTGACGGGCGGCGGAACGACGCTGTGGGAAACCTGCTGCATCGGACGGCCAAGCGTCGCGGTCGTCTGGGTCGAGAACCAGAGACGTACGCTGGACGTTGTCGCTCGATATCGCACGGGGGAAGTCGTTGACGCCCGTTCCGGCCTGTCGGTACAATCGATTGTCGATGCTGTCCGTCGTATAAAAGGCAAAACGGGCGAAGCGGAGGACATGATTGCGCGACAACGAGCCATGATCGACGGCGGGGGAGTGGGCCGCGTGGCGGCAGCTCTCACCGCGATGATGAAAACGGACTGAGGAGGCAGCATGCAGATAACCATCGGGCATCGTCACATCGGGGATTCAAGACCGTGCTTCATCATTGCGGAAGCCGGCAGCAACCATAATCGCGATTTCGACACCGCGATCAAACTCATCGATGTCGCAGCCGATGCCGGAGCTGATGCGGTGAAATTCCAGATTTTCGCGGCAGAAAAGATTTACTCGAAAAAGACTCCGATGGCCAGCTACCTGAAAGACAAGAAGCTGGCGAGAGATGGTGAAACGCTCTGGGACATCATCAAACGCCTCGAAATTCCCCGAGGCTGGACCAACGAGTTGATGGCTCACTGCCGGAAGAAGAACATCATGTTCCTCTGTACGCCGTTCGACATTCCAGCCGTCGAAGAACTCGAAACCGCAGGGGTCGAGGCTTACAAGATCGCGAGTTTCGAGATCACCCATCTTCCGCTTATCGAGCGGGTCGCTCGGACGGGCAAGCCGCTCATCCTTTCGACCGGCATGGCGAACCTGGAAGACATCGAGGTCGCTCTGCAGACGTTCCGACAGGCGGGGGGAAGGGACGTGGCCCTGCTCCACTGCGCGATCGCGTATCCTCCGGCATACGAGAACCTGCATCTGCGGGCAATGGATACCCTCCGGCAGGCGTTCCAGATGCCCATCGGCTTTTCTGACCATACGATGGGATATATAACGGATGTCGCCGCCGTGGCCCGTGGGGCATGCATCATCGAGAAACACTACACGCTGAACCGGAACCAGGATGGGCCGGACCACCCCTTCTCCCTCGAACCGCATGAACTGAAAGAGATGGTGACGGCTATCCGTCAGACCGAAGCGGCTCTCGGTAGTCCGATCAAGCATCACACCGACGCCGAGCAGGAAATGTATCGTATTGCCAGGCGCAGCCTGGTGGCAGCCAGGGCCATTCCTCGAGGAACGGTTCTTACACGGGAGATGATCGAAGTGAAACGCCCCGGCTTCGGCATTCCGACGCGCTTCCTCGATCTGGTGGTCGGGCGCAAGGCCGTCCGGGACATCGAGGAAGACGACATTCTCACATGGGACATGGTGTGAAGGCGCTCTGGCCGAACAAGCGGCGAACGGGTGAGCGGCGACCGACAGGATCGTTTTGGTGATCACCCGGATCGCTCAGCGGCGCGAAGTGGCTTGGCGACGATCCGAAACCGACAGTTGTACGAAATGCCGTGACGGTATATCCTGAACGGCGAGCGGACGCTGCGCCCTTCGAAATGCGCCGAAATCCGGCCAGGCGCGGGTTCTGGAACCGATTGCAACAGGAGAAGAGCATGTCATCGCCAACCCACTACGCAAAGAACATGAAAGTCCTTCGCAAACGGTTCCCTGTGCTTGCAAAAGTCGTCGAAATGAACGAGCTGAGCACGATAACCTATCTCATCGAGCCGTCGAAAGCGAAGGTTCCGACCCTCGCCGTCAGGGTCGGAGAAACGGTCACGCAGATCCACAGCAAATACGACCCGGTGCGTGAAGCCGAGCAGCAGATCACGGGGATGAACTTCAAGAATCCAAGACTCCTGATGATTCTTGGACTGGGCCTCGGGTATCACATCAGGGCCGCTCTCGAAAAACTGAAGGAAAATTTCTTCATCGTTGTCGTTGAAAAAGATGTGCAGGCCCTGACACAGGCGGTGAAACATGCCGATATCACCGACCTTCTCGAATCCGAAAAAATCCGCTGGGTGATCGGTGTGCCCGAGATCGAGCTGTTTGCCGTGATGAATGACATGATCAAACAGTCGGGTATATCGCTGCAGCTCTTTCTGAAAACGCTCGTCGTCTTCGATCATCCCGCGTTGTCGAAGCTGCACGGCGGCTACCACATGGAAGCGGTGAAAGCGTTTCGGGAAGCGGCGCACCAGATTATCCTGAATTACGGCAACTGCCCGAAAGACTCGATGATCGGCGTCGAGAACATCATGGCCAATCTCAGCATCATCATGCGCAACCCAGGCATCAAGGACCTCTTCGGGAAGTTTCAGAATGTACCGGGCGTCGTTGTCTCGACCGGACCGTCGCTGAACAAAAACATCGAAGACCTGCACGCAGCCCAGGGCAAATGCGTGATGATCTGCGCCGATTCAGCCTTGCGCATTCTGCTGAAACACGGCATAAAACCTCATGCCGTGGCATCGCTCGAACGCATCCTCAAGACGTCGAGCCTTTTCGAAGAGTTCACGGAAGAACAGGTGAAAGACGTCTGGCTCTCGGCGACGCCGGTCGTCATGCCGCAGACCTACGTCAATTGGAAAGGGCCGGTCGTCATCGTCTATCGTGCCTTCGCCCATTTCGACTGGATCGACATCCCAAAGGGAACCCTCCCGTCCGGCGCCTCCTGCTCGAACCTCGCGTTCAAGATCCTCGAAGCCCTCGGCTGCAACCCGATCATCCTCGTAGGCCAGGACTGCGCCGTGAAGAGCGCCGATGTCACGCACGCCGACGGCGTGAGCGACGCGACGAAGCTGAACCTCAAGCAGAGTCAGCTTTTCAAGGTGAAAGGCAACTGCGAGGAGTGGGTGTATACGACCGAGATCTTCAACATGTTTCGGAACGGCTTCGTGACCGATGTCGCCCATTACCGGGGAACATGCATCAACGCGACGGAAGGGGGCGCGTTCATCGAGGGAACCCAGGTGATGCCCCTGCGCGAAGCCATTGCGAAACACTGCACCCGGCCGATTGATGTCGTTGCCCAGTTCCGCAGTCTCCACGTGCCGACGGAAGAAGAAATCCAGAAACTCTGGAAACGGTTCAAGCAGACGATCGAGAATACCCGGATCGAAGTGGACAACGTCATCGAATATTGCGAAAAGGGCGAGAAGCGGGTGGCGGATTTCGAGAAGGAGCTGGAGGCGGGAAACTTCCACGACCTCGTGGACTTTCTCGATCGGTTCCCTACCGATCGATTGAACGAGATACATGATGAGCTGGCCCGGGCCAGGGGGCGCATCATCATGTTCGGAAAATATTTCAATCTATATCTTATGCATATCGTCCAGATGATCATCATCAAGTTCGAGATGGACTTCAACGAGCTTCGGTCTCTCTGCGATGACGAGAAGCGCGTGAGACTCCAGTCCGTCCGCATGATGAAACGGTGGTTTCCGATGATCGGCGACGTATGCAGACTGTCCCGCGACCTTCTCGAGAACGCCTACGTGAAGCTGAAAGCCGAATTCGGAGAGTGAGCCGGAAGGCGGGGACTGTGATATAATCCGCCCCATGGGAACGGGGCAGATTCGGAATCCGACGCTCGGCGGCGGCTCGTGGGAGCCGCGGTTTCTGCGTGACGTCGATGCGGCGCGCTGTACCGGCTGCGGGTTTTGCGTCAAAATCTGTCCTGCCGTCGTTTTCATACAGAAATCCGAGGGCAAGGCCCTGCCCGTCGCCGATGCCACCCGTTGCTGGGGGTGCTCCGTCTGCGAGCGGATGTGCAAGGCCCGTGCGATCCGATGCATCTCGCCGGGAGAGCAGCAATGACGCTTGCCATCGGTCTCGATCTCGGCTCCCGGCGCACGAAAGCGGTGCTGGTCGAAGATGGTCGGATTCGCGAGTCGGCCGTTTTTGAGTCTTGGGCGCTGGAAAAATCCGCCGTCATTGGTTGGGTCGAGCGCATGAAGGCCCGGTGTGCCGCCGATTCCCTGTCGATCGGAACGACCGGCTACAGCCGCAGGCCGGCGGCCGATGCCTGTCGGGGAATGGCTCTCACGGAGATCCGCGCATTCGCCATGGGCGCGCAGCTGCTGGCACCGGGCCTGCGCACGCTGATCGACATCGGCGGGCAGGACGCGAAAGTGATGCATCTCGACGAAACCGGTAAGGTCGATGACTTCGAGATGAACGACCGGTGCGCCGCCGGGACCGGCAAGTTTTTCGAGCTCGTGGCGAACAGCCTCGGCGTACCGCTGGCCGGCCTATCCGACCTCGCCGCGAAAGCCGTCGAACCGGCGCGGCTCTCGAGCACGTGCGCCGTGTTCGCCGAATCCGAAATCATCGGCAGGCTGGCCGACGGCGTCGAGCGGGCCTCCCTCGCGCGGGGCGTGTTTCACGCGGTCGCGGAGCGGCTCCACGCGATGCTCCAGCGGACCGGTTCCGGTGCCCCGGCGCTGCTCGTCGGTGGCGGCGCGAACGCCGCGCTGGCCGCCGAGCTTGGTTCCCTGCTCGGCATCGAGGTCGGTCTTCATGCTTCGGGAAGCTTTTTCGGCGCCCTCGGCGCCGCAATGCACGCGTTACGGCCACACATCGCTGAATAGAACGACAAGGAAAGGTCATGATCGAACTAACCGGTACAAGTCTCACACTTGAACAGTTGTGCAGGATCGCCGACGGCGAGCGGATGTCGATCGCTTCGTCCGCCATGGAGAAGGTGCGCGCGTCACGGGCCGTCGTCGAACGGCTCATCGCGGAAGATCGTGTCGTATACGGCATTACCACTGGGTTCGGCCATCTCTGCAACACGCGCATCAGCAAAGAAGACCTCGGCAAGCTCCAGACGAACCTGATCCGCAGCCACGCGACCGGTGTCGGCGATCCCTTCAGGAAGGAAGAGGTGCGGGCGATGATCGCGATCCGCATCAATTCGCTTCTTCACGGGGTCAGCGGCATCCGGCCCGAAGCCGTCGAAGCCCTTGCGGCCCTCCTCAACAACGACGTGACGCCGTGGGTGCCGAGCCAGGGCTCGGTCGGCAGTTCGGGTGACCTGGCCCCGCTGTCACATATCATGCTCGTGCTGATGGGCGAAGGGTTCGTCATGGATGTCGACGGCAAGCGCGTCCCCACGGGGCCGATACTCGAACGCGCCGGTTTGAAGCCGATCGCCCTGCAGGCCAAGGAAGGGCTGGCGCTCATCAACGGCACATCGGTCATGACCGGCGTGCTCGGCCTCGCGGTCAAGCGGGGCATCGACATCGCACGGGCTGCCGACGTGATCGCGGCGCTTTCCCTCGAAGTCCTCAAGGGCTCGACGAGCCCCTATAACCCTGATTTCATCGCCCTGCGCCCCTATGAGGGCCTGAAGCAGACGGCTGCAAATGTGCTTGCCTGCGTCGCCGGCAGCGAGGTGCGCTCGAGCCACGTGAACTGCACGAAGGTGCAGGATGCTTACAGCCTCCGCTGCGTTCCCCAGGTGCACGGGGCGACGCGCGAGACGCTCAACCATCTCGCCGCCCAGGTCACGATCGAGCTGAACTCGGTTACCGACAATCCGATCCTGCTCAGCGCCGACACCGTCATTTCAGGCGGCCACTTCCACGGCCAGCCGATGGCGCTGGCGGCCGATTTCTTCGGCATCGCGATCGCTGAGCTTGCCAACATCAGCGAGCGTCGCATCGACCGGCTCGTGAACCCGCTTGTCAGCGGGCTTCCACCGTTCCTTGCCGGAGATGCGGGCGTGAATTCCGGCCTTATGATCGTGCAGTACACGGCGGCTTCGATCGTCAGCGAAAATAAGGTGCTGGCCCACCCGGCCTCGGTCGACTCGATTCCCACGTCGGCCTACCAGGAAGACCACGTCAGCATGGGAACCGTGGCGGCCCGCAAAGGTGCCCGCATTCTGTCGAACGCGGCACAGGTGCTCGCAATCGAGTGGCTGTGCGGCTGCCAGGCCTACGAATTCCTCAAACCCCTCGCTCTCGGAAAAGGCACCGCCGCGGCCTACGAGGTGCTGCGCGCTGTCGTTCCGCCGCTCAAGGAAGACCGCTTCCAGGCCCCCGATCTGGAGATGGCCCGGGAGCTTCTGTGGAAAGGAGATCTCGTCACCCATGTCGCAAAACGCATCCAGCTCGTCTAAGGCTCGCATCGTCCATCCGCCGACCGGCACGAAGCTCAGCTGCCGGAACTGGCTCACCGAAGCCGCCTACCGCATGATCCAGCACAACCTGGATCCCGAGGTCGCCGAGAAACCCGAGGAACTGATCGTCTACGGCGGCATCGGCAAGGCCGCCCGCACGTGGGAGGCGTTCGACACGATCCTCGCCACCCTCAAGCGGCTGAAGGAAGACGAGACCCTGCTCGTCCAGTCGGGCAAGCCCGTCGCCGTTTTCCGTTCGCATCCCGACGCGCCGCGCGTTCTGCTCGTGAACTCGATGATCGTGCCGCGGTTCGCGAACTGGGAATATTTCCACGAACTCGACCGCAAGGGCCTCATCATGTATGGCCAGATGACGGCCGGCTCCTGGATCTACATCGGCACGCAGGGCATCCTGCAGGGCACCTATGAAACGCTCGCCGCGGTCGGCACCAAGCATTTCGGCGGCTCGCTCGCCGGCACGATCACGCTCACCGGCGGTCTCGGCGGCATGGGCGGCGCCCAGCCTCTCGCCGTTACGATGAACGACGGCGTCTGCATCGCGGTCGAGGTCGATCCGACCCGCATCCAGCGCCGCATCGACCACAAATACTGCGACATCATGGTCACCTCGGTCGAGGAGGCGATCGCCAAAGCCAAAGAGGCGAAGGCCGCGAAAAAGCCCCTGTCGATCGGCCTGCTCGGCAACTGTGCCGAGGTGCTGCCGCAGATGGTGAAGATGGGTTTCGTGCCCGACGTGCTTACCGACCAGACTTCCGCCCACGACCCGTTGAACGGCTATATACCGATCGGTATGTCACTGGAAGAAGCCGCCAAACTACGGAAGAGCGATCCCGCCGCCTATGTCGAACGCGCGAAAGACTCGATCCGCACGCACGTCGAGGCGATGCTGGCGCTCATGGACAAGGGTGCGATCACGTTCGATTACGGAAACAACATCCGCACCGTCGCGCTCGATCGCGGCCTGAAACGCGCGTTCGACTTCCCCGGTTTCGTGCCGGCCTACATCCGGCCGCTGTTCTGCGAGGGCAAAGGCCCGTTCCGATGGGTCGCCCTTTCGGGTGATCCCGAGGATATCTACACGACCGACCGCGAGTTGCTGAAGCTGTTCCCCGAGAACGCCGCGCTGAAGCGCTGGATCGAGAAGGCCGGCAAACAGGTGCATTTCCAGGGTCTGCCCTCGCGCATCTGTTGGCTTGGTTATGGCGATCGCGAAAAAGCCGGCGTGCTCTTCAATGAACTGGTGCGCACCGGCAAGGTCAAGGCGCCGATCGTCATCGGCCGCGACCACCTCGACACCGGCTCGGTTGCCTCGCCGTTCCGCGAGACCGAATCGATGAAGGACGGTTCCGACGCGATCGCAGACTGGCCTATATTGAACGCTATGATCAATGCCGTGAACGGAGCGACCTGGGTCAGCGTCCATCATGGCGGCGGCGTGGGCATGGGTAACTCGATCCACGCCGGGATGGTCATCGTCGCCGACGGAACGCCGGCCGCCGAGGCCCGCATCCGCCGCGTCCTGACGAGCGACCCGGGCATGGGCGTCGTCCGCCACGCCGACGCCGGCTACGAACTGGCCGTCGAATGTGCGAAGAAAAACGGCGTCGATATGCCCAGCCTGTGATCTGATCTCGTTTGTGAGACGCCAATGCGTCCCTACGGGACCGGATATACTGTGTGACGAACATAAAAATTACATGGGGGAATATAAAAATGGAAATCATTGAAAGCATCATCAATATCAGCGAAGGCCAGAACAAGGAAAACGTTGATTATATCGTTGACTCTATCAAACAGGCGCCGGGCTGTTTTCTGCTGGACTACTCGTCCGACGCCGATCACAACCGCACCGTCATCACCTTCATCGGTAACCGGCAGAGCCTGATGCCTGCCGTGAAGGAGCTTTACAAGCGTGCCCTCGAAAAGATCGACTTACGCAGTCACAAGGGTGAGCACCCCCGCATGGGCGCGGTCGACGTCGTCCCGTTCGTCCCGATCCAGGACGTCACGATGGAAGAGACGATCGCCTTCAGTGTCGAGGTGGCGAAAATGATCAACGAGACCTATAAGGTTCCCGTGTATCTCTACGAGGAAAGCCAGAAACAGGTCGACCGCAAGAACCTCGCGGCCATCCGGAAAGGCGAGTTCGAAGGCCTGCCCGAGAAAATGAAGAAGCCCGAATGGAAGCCCGACTTTGGCGAGTGCGCCCCTCACGAGAGCGCCGGCGCCTCCGTCGTCGGCGCACGCATGCCGCTGATCGCGTTCAACGTGAACCTCGGCACCAGCGACATCAAGATCGCCGACAAGATCGCCAAGGCTGTGCGCGGTATCTCCGGCGGACTCTCGTCGGTCAAGGGCATGGGCGTCGAGTTGAAGGAACGCAATATTGTCCAGGTTTCCATGAATATGGTGAACTACAAGAAATCGCCGCTGTTCCGCGTGTTCGAGATGATCAAGGCCGAGGCCGAGCGCTACGGCGTGCCGATCGTTGGCTCCGAGATCATCGGCCTGGTGCCGCAGGACGCGCTGTTCGAGACGGCCGAATACTACCTGCGCTGCGAGAACTACGCACCGACCTGCGTGCTCGAGAACAAGATCAACGGCGTGCTCCACAGCATGCTGCCGAAGGCGTGACGTCGATGACCCGTCGTGTCGCCGCCCCAAAGGCCGGCAAGCCGGCCGCCGATCTCGTCGTTCACGACCTCGACTGCGCCGTCCGGTTCCCGAAGCCGTATTGTGGCAAAGGAACGCCGGTCGGCTGGGAGATCCGGGAAGATGATCGGGTCTCGATCGCCGGTCTCGACGGCGTCATCGTCTGGATCGGCCCGTCGGACAGACTTTCCGATGAAGTCCGGATCCTCCCCGACTGCAGGTTTGTCGAAGGAGCCGGGCTGACGGCGGTTCCGGGCTTCGTCGATGCGCACACGCACCTGGTATATGCGGGCGATCGCAGCGGTGAGTTCGAGATGCGCATCGCCGGGAAGAGCTATCTCGAGATCATGGCGGCTGGCGGCGGCATCATGA
The DNA here is from genome assembly GCA_017998915.1 of Candidatus Ozemibacteraceae bacterium. Classification (GTDB taxonomy): domain Bacteria; phylum Muiribacteriota; class Ozemobacteria; order Ozemobacterales; family Ozemobacteraceae; genus MWAR01. Next base: position 1,552 of record JAGOCE010000067.1, on the reverse strand, counting down.
ACACCGTCGAGACCGTCCGCCGGATCGACGAGGAGGAACTGTTCGACGAGGCCTCCGAACGCCTCATGGAGGCGATCGAGTGGGGCGCGACGACGGTCGAAATCAAGAGCGGGTATGGCCTCGACCTCGACACCGAACTCAAGATGCTCAACGTCGTGAAGATGCTCCAGGCCGAGTTCCCGATCCGGATCGTCCCGACCTTCATGGGCGCGCACGCCATCCCGCCGGAGTTCAAAAAGAATCCCGACACGTTCGTCGACCTGATCTGTCGCGAATGGATTCCGCAGGTGGCGAAATACCGGCTGGCCGAGTTCAACGACGTGTTCTGCGAGAAGAAGGCGTTCGATGTCGATCAGACCCGGCGCATTCTTCTGGCGGGCCTCGAGCACGGTCTCAAACCCAAGATCCACGCCGACGAGATCACCGTGATGGGCGGCGTCGACCTCGCCGTCGAGGTCGGGGCGGTCAGCGCCGACCATCTCATCTGCACCGATCGGAAGGGAATCAAAAAACTCGCCGGATCGGGCGTCATCCCGACCCTTCTGCCGGGCACGTCCACCTACCTCATGGAACCGCATCACGCGAACGCGCGCGCGATGATCGAGGCTGGGCTGCCCGTGGCGGTTGCGTCCGATCACAACCCCGGAAGCTGCCAGTTCCTCGGCGCCGGCCTGATCCAGACGCTCTCGATGCTCCAGTTGCGGATGACGGCGGCGGAAGCGCTCATCGCCGGAACCCTGCATGCCGCTCACGCTCTCGATCTTGGAGACGAAACCGGCGCGATCGAGATCGGTCGCCGCATGGATCTGGCGCTGATCGTCGCCGATTCCTGGAAGTCGATCGGCTATAGGGCCGGCCAGAACCAGGTGCATACGGTTATAGCGAACGGTATCGTCGTCTTGACGCCCGACGGTTTCGAACTGGAGTGACGGAAGCATGCGGAACCGTGAGGTGCGCCCATGATCATCGTGATGGCCCCCTGGGCTACGTCCGATCATGCCCATAAAATACTCGACCATGTAAAAACACTCGGCCTCGATGCGCATCAGCTCCAGGACGAATACCGCACGATCATTGCCGTCATGGGCGACGAACAGCCCGCGATCGACGCCGCGTTCGAAACCTGGGCCGGCGTCGAGCGGGTCATGCCCGTCAGACAGCCGTTCCAGCTTGCCTCGCGCGAGTTCAAACCGGAAAACTCGTTCGTCCGCGTTGGCGGAGATGTCGTGTTCGGAGGCGACGAGGTGCATATCATTGCCGGGCCCTGCGCCGTCGAAGATGAAGCGACTGCTCTCGCGATCGCCGAAGCCGTCAAGGCTCAGGGCTGCAAGGTGTTCCGGGGTGGGGCCTTCAAGCCCCGCACGTCGCCGTATGCCTTTCAGGGGCTGGGCGAGGAAGGATTGCGCATCCTGAGCCGAGTGCGCGAAAAAACGGGCCTCAAGATCGTCACGGAGATCCTCGATCCGCACGATGCGGAACTCATCGCGGAACATGCTGACATGCTGCAGGTCGGAACCCGGAATATGTCGAATTTCAGCCTTCTCAAAACCCT
>JAGOCE010000066.1 GCA_017998915.1 Candidatus Ozemibacteraceae bacterium | reverse complement strand
GATCTCCGTCGTCAGTTCTCTCGATCGCGCGTACGGCACCGATGCGTTACGAGGCAGGAACGCTCCCGCCTGGAAACCGGTTCTTGCGTGTCCTCACCGTCTCATCAGATGCAGCCTGCGAGACTCGTCGCCCAGAACATCGATACGAGGGCATACAGAATGATGCGCCTAAACATGGTGATAGGCCTCCTTCACGATCAGACCGACGGTCACGACTGATAGTATCCAGAAAAGGATCATGGCTGTTCTCCGGCTCTTCCGCTGGGTGCATTTCCGCGCATCTGGCGGCGCCACATCCTATCGGCAGAAGTCGAGGCATTGCGAAGGGGGGAAAACGGCAGCCGTGACGGGAACGTCTGGGCCTCTCCTTCGTCCTGCAGGACAAAAGCCAATTTCGCGTTTTCGCTCGTGCCGAACTCGTCGAAGCAGAGGCCATCGCCCTTCACGCGCTCAGGGTGAACGATAGTTCGTTTGAAGGAATCATTCTTCCCCGGGGATGGGCTGTTCGACCGAAGAGGGAAGCGGGATTCCGACGGGAAGCACATCCGGTCCGCTCGCAAGCGTCGGGAGGTCGACCTCCGGCTGCGTCAGCTCCGTTGTCGATGCGGCATCAGTCGCGGCGGAGGCGATATCGTCCATGCGGGTCGCGAGATCATCGGTATCCGAGGCGACTCGTTCCGTTCCTGATGCAAGCTCGTCGGAACCGGAAGCCGTCGCATCCCCCTCCGCTTCCGGGGCGTCCGGACGGGGCGGGACCGGCGGTTGCGGCATCTGCCAGAAGGCCGGAGGCGCGTTCCACATCCGGCCGGCTTCGACGGGCTTTTCGGGATTTCCATACTTTGGAATATAATATTGTTTTCCCGGCGAGAGTTTTCTGATCGTGCGGTCGTCCATCTTGATCCAGCCCGTTCCACGCCTGAGCGCGAGCATCACGTCGCCGGCCGGGGTGGTTTCGAGGAGCAGCTCGCCATCGGGCATCTCTACGATGCCTCGCCGGATATCGACCGACAGCCCGACGCCGCCGGAAGCGACGAGTCTCATGCGGCCGAGATCGAGTCGCAGGGTATTCCTGCCGAGGGCAAGAACCGAGCCGGGATAAAGATCCAGCCTGTCTCCCGAACCGGGGCCGACGAACTCGGTCATGGAAGCCATTTCCGTATGGAGAAACGGCTTGGTCCGGACCAGGTCGCCGGCAGACAGGACGGGCATGTCGTCAGCAATACGGAGCACCCCGTTCCCGCGCCGAAGAAACACGGTTTCGGTAGCGACACCGGATATCTGCCGCCAGAGCGGGCCAGCATCTTTCGCCTCGAGATATCCGGAAAGTGGAGGAAAAAGACCGAGCAGGGCAAGCCCCATTCCGACACGTTTCACGAAGGAAGAAGGGCGGGCCATCGCTCAGCGGGCGTCCTGAGAACCGGGCGGTGGCGCATCGGGGGTGTCCGATCGGGGTTGTGCGGCGTTGTCCGGGTTTCCAGCCTCTTTTCTGGCTGCTTCCGCGATCTCATGCGCCTTGAGACTCGATGAGAGAGCAAGCACCTCGTCGCGGATCGTCAGGACTTCGAAATACAGGACGGTGATCATGAGAACGGTTCCGAGGAATGTGAACAGCTCGTTTTCGCTCTTCGTATAGATGAACACGAACGAGAAAATCACTGTCGCGAAGAGAACCGTGATCAGTTTTCTCAGGCGCTGCTGCCGCATCGTCTGTTTGGAGAAAAACGCGTCACGCCAGCGCCGTGCCTCGCTGAGGCTGCCCTCGATCAACCAGAGGTGATCGCGAATCATCAGCACTTCGACGTAAACGACCGTGATCATCAGGATCATGCCGACGTTCGTCAGCAGCTCGCGATGCTTGCTGCTCAGCAGGAGAACCGTGATGAAGACGAGAAATGAAAAGGCCAGCGTGACGATCTTCTGCAAAAAACGCGGCAGGTTCTGCATGATCAGCCTCCTCGTTTCATCAGTTCAGCTTTCGAATGCCTTCTTCACGAGTTCGGGGCGGTTCCTGAACACGGTGAGAATTTCGGCATCGAGAGCGAACGGTTCGGAAGAGTCGGTCGGGGATTCGACGCGCTCAGGAACGATACGATAACCGCTCCGGAAGGCATCGAGCAGCTTCATCGCCTGATCGAGGGAGGATTTCGACATCCGGTAATGGATGAACCGGTCGATGATCTTCTCGAACTCGGTCGGCTTCAGCTTGAGTCGGGCGATCTCGCTGCGAAGTTTCACGGCATCGCCGGAATGGCGGTGTTCAATATAGGCTTCGAGGCAGGCCTCGACGCGCACGGTACTGATGACCCGCGGGCGCGGGCTGAAAAGCATCATGCCGGTAAAAAAACCCGCGACGGCGAGAGCGATCGCGAGAACCCAGTTCCAAAGAGGTTTTCCAGCAAATTGCTGCATATGAATCATGGTAACATCGCCGTATGCACGTGTCAATGCATGGTTGACAAGCCCCCCCCCCGGTGTTAGATTCTTGTAATTGCAGTGGTGTATCCAGCATTCTCCCACGAACGAGAGCATTCCCAACTGATATCACAGCCAAACTCCGGAGAACTGTTCGCCAGATGATGATGATGGACGCGACGAAAAGCAGCGGACCCCGCAAGCGCATACTGATCGTTGACGACGAGGAACAGATCCTTCTTCTACTGAAGACGATCCTCAACGTTTACGGGTATGAGAGCATCGAGGTGGTCTCACCGAAAGAGACGTTCGCGAAAGTGAAGGCGGAACAGCCCGATCTGGTCATCCTCGACATCGCCATGCCCGAGATGGACGGCTACCAGGTCTGCAAGCTGATCAAAAGCGACCCTGCATCGAAGAATATTCCGGTCGTCATGATCACGGCCCTCGCCCTCGAACAGGACCGAAAATGCGCTCTGGAAGCTGGCGCCGACGGTTTTATCCTCAAGCCGTTCGATCCGCGCGACGTCATCGCGGAAATCGAAAAACTCTGCGGAGGTCGTCAGTCGAGCTGACCCGGCCCGGATTTTCACCGGGTCCCGCCTCTGTTTTGGGCTTCCCTCATATCACAGGATCCGGTTTCGCGCGGCGATTTTGCAGTGGGAACCGGCCTTTCTTCATCATGATCTCTTGAATTGAACCCAGGCCTGTGCTAGACTTTTCCGCCAAGCAGGGGATTTTCCCCCTGCAGGTCAGAAATCATAGGAGGGCACCTGGGATGAACAAATATGTTTACACGTTCGGTGGCGGGAAGGCCGATGGCCGCGAGAACATGAAGGATCTCCTCGGCGGCAAGGGCGCGAACCTTGCCGAGATGTGCCACATCGGACTGCCGGTTCCGGCCGGCTTTACGGTCACCACCGAATGCTGTACCGAGTATTTCCAGCTCGGCAGCAAGTATCCCAAGGATCTCGACGCGCAGGTCAAGAGCGGCCTGAAGGTGATCGAGGACAACATGGGGATGAAATTCGGCGACACGACGAACCCGCTTCTGCTCTCCTGCCGCTCCGGCGCCCGCCAGTCGATGCCCGGCATGATGGAAACCGTTCTCAACGTCGGCCTGACGACCAAGACGATTCCCGCGCTGATCAAGAAGACCAACAATCCGCGCTTCGTCTGGGACGCCTACCGGCGCCTGATCATGATGTATTCCGACGTCGTCATGGAGAAGGCTGAAGGCATCGAGCCCGCCGAGGGCAAGGGCATCCGCAAGCAGCTCGACGACATGCTCCACGAGATCAAGGCCAAGAAGGGCTACAAGTCCGACACCGACCTGACCGCCGAAGAGCTCGAAAAGCTGGCCGGCGATTTCCGCGCCCGCGTCAAGAAGGTCCTGGGCAAAGAGTTCCCGGACGATCACATGGAACAGCTGTGGGGCGGCATCGGCGCCGTGTTCAAGAGCTGGAACGGCAAGCGCGCCATCTCCTACCGCCGCATCGAAGGCATCCCTGACGAGTGGGGCACGGCCGTCACCGTCCAGGCCATGGTGTTCGGCAACATGGGCGACACCTCGGCCACCGGCGTCGCGTTCACCCGCAACCCGGCCAACGGCGAGAACAAGTTCTACGGCGAGTGGCTGATCAACGCCCAGGGCGAGGACGTCGTCGCCGGCATCCGCACCCCCAGCCCGCTGAACAACGACACCAAGAACGACCAGAACAAGCATCTCCACAGCCTCGAAGAGGAGATGGCCTCGACCTACAAGCAGCTCGTCGACATCCGCAACAAGCTCGAGTCGCATTACAAAGACATGCAGGACATCGAGTTCACGATCCAGGAAGGCAAGCTGTACATGCTCCAGTGCCGCAGCGGCAAGCGCACCGGCACCGCCGCCCTCAACATGGCGATGGACATGCTCGAAGAGAAGATGATCACCGAGGAAATGGCCGTCCTGCGCGTGAAGCCGGCCCAGCTCGATGAGCTGCTCCACCCGATCATCGACCCGGCCGCCGAGAAGAAGAGCGAGCCGGTCGCCAAGGGCCTCCCCGCCGGACCCGGCGGCGCCACGGGCCACATCGTGTTCACCGCGGCCGACGCTGTCGCGTGGGCCAAGAAGGGCAAGAAGACCATCCTCGTCCGCGAAGAGACGAACCCGGAAGACGTCGAAGGCATGCGCGCGGCCCAGGGCATCCTGACCGCCCGCGGCGGCATGACCTCTCACGCCGCTCTCGTCGCCCGCGGCTGGGGCAAGTGCTGCATCGTCGGCGCCGGCATGCTGCACCCCGACGTCGAGCACAAGACGCTCAAGATCGCCGGTTCCAAGAAGACCTTCAAGGAAGGCGACCTGATCACCCTGAACGGCACACGCGGCCTCGTCTATGACGGCGAGATGAAGATGATGGATGCCAGCGAGAATCCGCGCTTCCAGAAGTTCATGAAGATGGTCGACAAGTATCGCAAGATGCAGGTCTGGACGAATGCCGACACGCCGGCCGACGCGAAGATCGCCCGCCAGTTCGGCGCCGAAGGCATCGGCCTGTTCCGCACCGAGCACATGTTCTACGGCGAAGGTTCCGACAAGCCCCTGTTCCTGCTCCGCAAGATGATCCTCTCGAACACTCTCGAGGAGCGCAAGGCCGCCCTCGACGAGATGTATCCGTTCGTGAAGAAGGACATCAAGGCGACCCTGGCCGAGATGGAAGGCCTGCCCGTAACCTTCCGCCTGCTCGATCCGCCGCTGCACGAGTTCGTTCCGCAGTCGGAAGAGAAGATCGCCGAGCTCGCCAAGAGCCTCAAGATCAAGGTCGAGGACATCAAGAAGCGCGGCGATGCCCTCCACGAGAACAACCCGATGATGGGTCACCGCGGCGTCCGCCTCGGCGTCACCTACCCCGAGATTTCCGAGATGCAGATCCGCGCGATCTTCGAAGCCGCGGCCGAACTGCTGAAGGACGGCAAGAAGGTCCACCCGGAGATCATGGTCCCGGTCACCTGCGATGTCCGCGAGCTCGACTACTCCAAGAAGATCGTCGACCGCGTCTACGAGGAAGTGCTGAAGAGCAGCGGCCTCAAGAAGATCGACTACCACTACGGCACGATGATCGAGATCCCGCGCGCCGCGCTGATGGGCGATCGCATGGCCAAGACCTGCGAGTTCTTCTCGTTCGGCACCAACGACCTGACCCAGATGGGCTTCGGCTTCAGCCGCGACGACATCGGCGGATTCATGCACGACTACCTCGAGAAGCGCATTCTCGACGCCGATCCGTTCCAGACCGTCGACCAGGAAGGCATCGGCCAGCTGATCCAGATCTGCGTCGAGCGCGGCCGCAAGACCCGCTCCACGCTGAAGGTCGGCATCTGCGGCGAGCAGGGCGGCGACCCCGCCTCGGTCGAGTTCCTGTTCAAGCAGGGCCTCGATTACGTCAGCTGCTCCCCGTTCCGCGTGCCGATCGCCCGCCTCGCCGCCGCCCACGCGTCGCTGAAGTATCGCGAGCTGCGCGAGAAGGTGCTCAAGGACCAGAACCACACACCGCTCAAGGCGCTCCACGCCTGAGCGAACGACCGAAGAGCCGCACATGCCGTCACGAAGGCGTAAAGCCAGAGAAACCGCTCTAAAGGCGCTGTACCAGATCGATCTGGTGCAGCAGGCGCCCGGCGAGGCGATCGAACATGCGATCGCCGAAGACCTCTATCAGGCGCCCATCGAAGGCTTCGCCAGGGAAACGGCAGTGCGGCTCGTCGGAAACGATCCGGCGGCCGGCGACGTCGAGGGCTTTGCCCACGGCGTTGCCGGCCGTCTCATCGCCTCGAGACGCGATCAGGCCGGCGCACGGCAGGCCGTGGAAATGGCCGCGAAGGAGTTCCTCCCCGCCAGCCGTGAGTTCCCCGGCCTGGCCGATGAGATCGGGGCATTCTGCAGCCGGGCGCTCGAGAAAATCGAGAGTCTCCTCGAGATCGAACAGTTCGCGCGCGACCTCGTGGATCGCACCCTTGAACACCAGGGAGCCATCGACGGGATCCTCTCCCGTTACGCCGACAACTGGTCGCTCGACCGCATGGCCAGCCTCGACCGCTGTATCCTGCGCTTTGCGACCTGCGAACTGCTCCACTTCCCGGAAATCCCGGTCAACGTTTCTATAAATGAAGCTATAGAACTCGCGAAGAAGTTTTCCACCGAGCGGAGCTGCGAGTTCGTCAATGGCATTCTCGACAAGGTCCAGCGCGAGCTGAAGCCTGTCAAAACCGAGGCGCGACGGCGCGAATCCCAGACGAGCACCGACGGAGAGGGCTGATGGCGCTTTCCTCGATCGTCATCAACAAGAACTCCGACTCGCTTCGCAACGTCTGGATATTCGCTTTCGTCATCGGCGCGATCGCCGGTCTTGCCTTCGCGGGCGTCGGCCTTGCCATCGGGAAGGTCGCCGCGTCGGCTAAAACGAGCTTCATTCTCGCCACCCTCGGTATCGGGATCGGGGCCGGCCTGCTGATCGGCTGGTTCGGCCGCGAGATCATCCTGGGCCTGATCAACCTCGTTCTCGACGAACTCGAGACGAAGGTCGGCCTCCAGCGTGCGAGCTATTCGAGCAAAAAATCCGGTCTCAGCCGCGAACTCGATATTTTCGACCAGATGTTCAAGGTGGTCGTATCGATCCTCAAGCGCGTCCTGATGATCTCTCTCAGGCTTGAAGAGGCCTCGATCGACCTGGACCGCACAGCCCAGATCAGTTCGACCGTCATCAAGGAGATCGTGGAGAAGGTCGACAGCATCAACAAGAACGCCGTCGACAACGCCAGCAACCTGCGCGAAACCATCTCCTCGCTCGAGAGCAGTTTCAGTCTCAGCAAGGACATCAGCTCGAAACTCGTCATCGCCCGCGAGGACAGCCAGGGCGTCGCAGAAATAGCGCAGAATACACAAACCTCGGTCAAACAGTCGGTCGAGAAGATGATGCGCATCAAGGAACTGACCGAAGGCTCCGCGAACCTCGTGAACGATCTCAACGACCGCGGCAAGCAGATCGGCGCGATCCTGACCGAGATCGCCAACATCGCAGAGAAGACGAATCTCCTCGCCCTGAACGCCGCCATCGAAGCGGCCCGCGCCGGCGAGCATGGCCGCGGCTTCGCCGTCGTCGCCGACGAAGTGCGCAAGCTCGCGCGCGGCTCGGCCGAGTCGTCGAAGAAGATCAACACCCTCATCAACGACATCCTCGTGAAAACCGAGAATGCGGCCGAAATGATGCGGTCGAACACCAACAAGGTGTACGAGGGCATGGGCGTGATCAGCGCCGTCGACACCAGCCTCAGCAGCATGGTCGATACGGCCCTCAAGCTGAACGTGATCATCAAGGACATCAGCGACTCGGCCGAGCGCCAGAGCGAGACGTCCGACATCATGTATCAGAAGGTGAACACGATCTCGAAGATCACCGACCAGATATCGCAACAGATACAGAATGTCGCGAGCACCGCCCTGAGCCGCACCGTCATCGTCGACCAGACGACGAGCTCGGCCCGCGAGCTTCGCACCCTTTCGGACGTCTTCCAGAACGCCCTCGTGCCGTTCAAGTTCAAGGTCGAAGGCGCCAACAAGCGCGCGTTCGTGCGCACCGAGACGCGGATTCCCTGCAAGTTCAAGGTGCTCCTCTCGGGCGAGCTCATCGACAACACGCTCAGCAGCGGCGACTACGAGATGCGCGGCGTCATCACCAACCTGTCGGCCGGCGGCTGTCTCATGGAAACGACCGAAGACATCGAGCAGGGCAAATACATCATCTTTGCCTTCCAGCTCGGCAGCCAGTTCATCCAGGGTGTCCAGGGGCGCCTCGTACGGCTCCGCAGGTCGTCCTCGGCCTCCGACGACGCCGTGGGGAAAGAGGCATACGAGGGCATCATCTCGTTCAACAACGTTTCCCCCGACCACGAGAAGGTGATCGTGGACTTCGTCCTCAACGCCCAGCGCCAGTTTGAGCAGAACCTGGGTATCACACTCGAAATCTGAGGTAACGATTCGATGGCGCGTATCGAGAAACGTCTCCTCGGCGAGTCGCTCGTCAGCGAAAAGCTGATCACGGACGAGCAGCTCAAGACTGCGCTCGCGGAGCAGAAGCGGACCAGCGACACCCTCGGTTTCACGCTTCTGAGGCTCGAGTATCTGAAGGAGCAGCAGCTCCTCGATTTTCTCGGAAGCAAGCTCAACTTCAGCTACGCCAACCTCCGCAACTACGTCATCGACCCGAAGATCGTCAAGATCATCCCCGAGAACATCGCACGGAAGTATCATTGCATCGCCCTCCTGCGCGTGAAGGGTTCGCTCACCGTCGCGATGGTCGACCCGCTCGACTCGTTCCTGATAGATAACCTCAAATATACGACGAACTGCGACATCAAGCCCCTCGTCACGACGATTACCGAGATACAGGAAGCCCTCGACCAGTTTTACGGCGGCGCCGCACCGACGTCAGGCGCGCAGCAGCCCCAGGCCGGCGCCTCTCCGGGGGGGGGGCTCGACCTGAAATCCGGTTCGAGCCTCCAGGAGTTTGCCAAGAAGATCCAGGGGACGGGCGCAAAGCCGGGCCTCGGCCAGCAGGGCGGGGTCATCGATCTCTCGGCCGCCGATCAGACGAACATCATCCAGCTCGTCAGCCTCATCATCATGCGCGCCATCAAAGAGAAAGCGTCGGATATCCACATCGAGCCCGACGACACGGTGATGCGCACCCGGTTCCGCATCGACGGCATGCTCCAGGAAGTCATGGCTCTGCCGAAGAACCTCGAGGCGGCAACGATCTCGCGCTGCAAGGTCATGGCCGAGCTCGACATCGCCGAGAAACGCGTGCCGCAGGATGGCCGCATCAAGCTCAACCACGAGGGGCGCGAGATCGACCTGCGCGTCTCGACATATCCGACCCTGCGCGGCGAAAAAATAGTCATGCGAATACTCGACAAGAGCCGCGTCCTGTTCGGCCTCGAGGACCTCGGTTTCGCGGACGACACCCTGGTCAAATTCTCGGGGCTGCTCGGCAAGCCCAACGGCATCATTCTCGTCACCGGCCCGACCGGGAGCGGCAAGACCTCGACCCTGTATGCGTCGCTGATGCGCATCAAGGACCCGGCGATCAACATCGTCACGATCGAGGACCCGGTCGAATACCAGCTCGCGGGCATCAACCAGGGCCAGATCAACCCGAAGGCCGGATTCAGCTTTGCCGGCGGCCTGCGTTCGATCCTGCGCCAGGATCCCGACGTCATCATGGTCGGTGAAATCCGTGACGTCGATACCGCTGAAATTTCCATCAGGGCGGCCCTGACCGGCCACCTCGTATTCTCGACCCTGCACACCAACGACGCGGCCGGCGCCATGACCCGCCTGATCGACATGGGCACCGAGCCGTTCCTCGTCGCCAGCTCGATTATCGGCGTCATGGCCCAGCGCCTGTGCCGCCTCATCTGTGAGAACTGCAAGAAAGAGTTCGTCCCCTCGGCGGGCATCATCAAGCACAGCAAGCTGCTGTACCAGGCCGGCAAGACGCACGTATACAGCGGCGAAGGCTGTGAACTGTGCAACAAAACCGGCTACAAGGGCCGCACGACCGTCAGCGAACTGCTCATCCCGAACGAGCGAATCAAGGAGCTGATCGTCGAGAAGTCCCCGACCAGCGTCATCAAGAACGAGGCGATGAAGCAGGGCATGCGCACGTTGCGGCAGGACGGCCTCGCCAAAGTGCTGCGCGGGTTGACGACCCTCGAGGAAGTCATTCGGGTTTCGGCCGAAGACGAGATCTGACGCACCGGCCATGACGCAACGGCTTGATGCGCTTCGCCAGGCGCTCGTATCGCTCCTCCCCCCGGAGGACCACTCTCTCTTCGATCGTCTCTGGGACGCCATTTCGAATCGCCCCCTGCTTCTCAGGCGATCGAGACCACACCGAACCCTCGCGGTTTCCGTCACCGGCCCGCAATGCGAGCTCCGGTGTTCCCACTGCAACGGGCACTACCTCGAGGCGATGCGCCCCATTTCGGCGCTCGACGCAAGGGATTACGAGACATTCCGCTCGTTTCTGATCAGCGGGGGAAGCGACTGCTCCGGCCGCGTTCCCCTTTCGGGGCATATCGACAGGATCCTGAGCATGCCCCCGAAGGCGGGTCTGAACCTTCACGTCGGCGTCCAGGGGGCAGAATCGCTGCTTCCGCTCAAGGGACGGCCCGTCACGGTCTCCTACGATCTCGCCGGCGACGTGGAAACGGTCCGCGAAGTGTATGGTCTTACCCGGCCGGTTTCCGAGATCGAGGCATGCTACCTCGAACTGTCGCGGCATTTCCGTGTGGTTCCCCACCTGACATTAGGCCTCCGCGGAGGTGCCATCTCGGGCGAGCCCCACGTGATCGATTTTCTTGCCGCCAACCCTCCGTCCGCCCTGACGTTTCTCGTGTTCCGCCCCACCCCGAACACGCCGTATGCGGACCGGTCGGCGCCGGACATCCACGATGCGGTCGCCATCATCGCGGACGCGGCCGCGCGTCTTGCCTGCCCGATTCATCTCGGCTGCATGCGGCCGTCCGGTATCTACCGCCGTCGGCTCGATGTTCTCGCCTGGGCTGCGGGGGCGCGGGTCATCGTGATGCCCGAGCATGAATTCGTCCGGATTCTCGCGTCGCACGGCATTCCGGTCGAAGAACAGGCCGAGTGCTGCTCGCTCGAGCATTCCTGACAGCCCAATGAACCCGGAGAAGATCAGGGTCAGCTACGGCACGGCGCTCGTGCTCGGGCTCAAGCACGGCACGCAGGACACACCGCCCACGACGGCCTATCTTCTCTGGGACACAGGCTGCCGCGGCGCCTGCAGTTTCTGCCCGCGGGCCAACGGGAATCTCGAGAGCCGGCGCCTTTCCCGCATCATCTGGCCTGAATTCCCGACGGAAACCGTCATCGACGCGCTGTCGCGCGAACCCCGGCCGTTTGAACGCGTCTGCATGCAGACGGGATGGAATCCCGACACGGAAGAGTCGCTTATAGATATTTCTAAATATTTTATAGACCGGAACTTCACCATCAGCGTGACGGTCCACCCGTCGCAGACCGCGCTTGCCGGCCGTCTGCTCGGGCTGGGAATCGATCACGTCGGGATCGGGCTCGACGCGGCCAGCGCAGACACCTATCAACGGCACAAACAGCGGCCCCACGACACCGACTACCCGGCCGTCCTGGATCTGTGCCGTACATGGCCGGGGCGGGTAGAAGTCCATCTGATCGCCGGACTCGGTGATTCCGAGGAAACATTCATCAGGCGAATGGACGCGCTGATGGACGCGGGCGGCGACATCGCCCTGTTCGCCTTCACCCCGACGAACGGAACCGGCAGTTCCCCTGAACTTCCTTCCTACAGGAGAATTCAAGCCTGGCGCTGGTTAAGGCGCAAGGGGGCGGTGTCCGTCGATCGGGCCGTTTTCAGAGACGGCAGGCTCGCCGACTTCGGCTTGCCGACACAATCGCTCAGGCACCTCCTTTCCGACGGCCTCGCCTTCAGGACGTCCGGATGCGGAGCCTGTAACCGCCCGTATTACAACGAGCGGCCCGGGGGGGTCATGTACAACTACCCCCGCTCCTTGACACCCGAGGAATCCGACAAAGCCGTTGCCGAAGCCCTTCCTCTCCCTTGATTTCTGCATTTCGAGAGCCGATCGAGCGGGTGGCTACAACCCCGTTCCCATGCGGTGCGGCTGTCCACAAAACCGTTTTTGAGGTAGAATGAGGGCAGAGGATCTGCCCACTCCCGCAGGACGCATGCATCGTCCCTGGAAGCAGAAGAAAGCAGAGAAGTATGGACCAGACCACGACCGAAGAGCGCCTGTTTCGCCAGATATTCGATCAGAACCGCGCGATCAAACTCATTATCGATCCGCAGACCGGCAGAATAGAGGATGCGAATCCGGCGGCGGCGCAATTTTACGGATATTCTCAGGAAACCCTGCGCGGAATGAACATCGCCGACATCAATTGCCTTCCGCGCGAAAAGATTCTTGCCGAGATGCAGAAAGCATTGTCGGGCTCGATGGATCGTTTTCTCTTTTCCCATCGCCTGGCCTCGGGAACGGTCTGCGACGTCGAGGTCTTTTCCAGCCCCGTCACGCTCAACGGACGAGACCTGCTGCTGTCGATCATCTACGATCTTTCCAAGCAAAAGCAGACGGAAAAGTCGCTCCGCGACATCGAGCAGATCTTCAACCTGTTCATGGAATACAGCCCGATCCTCGTCTACTTCAAGGACCAGCAGGGGCGCGCGATGAAGGTGAGCAGAACCTTCGAGCAGTTGATCGGCCGCCCCGCGGAAGACATGATCGGGAAAACCATGTTCGAGCTGTTCCCGACCGACTTCGCGAAAAAAATGGTGGAGGACGACCTGGAAGTCCTGCGGCGTGGACGGGCCATCGACATCACGGAGACGTTCAATAGTCGATTCTATCGAACCGTCAAATTTCCGATCCTGGAAAAGGGTCAGCCGAAACTGCTTGCCGGATTCACGATCGATACGACCGAGCAGATGCGGGCGAATCTGGAACTGCAAAAGATCAAGGAACATCTGCAACTGACGCTCGACGCGACGCACAGCTCATCCTTCGACAACAATTTCCGCACCGGCGAAGTTCTGACGACGCCGGCGCTGTACAAGTTTCTCGGATATGGCCCGGAAGAGACTCCGAAGACAATGGATGACATCTACGCCATCATCCATCCGGATGATCTCGACTCCATCGATCACGCGCTCCAGGAGCACAACGCCGGAAAAACAGACCACTATTACGCCGAGTTTCGCCTCAAATCGAAATCGGGGGAATGGACCTGGGTCAACGGCATCGGGAGAATCATCGAGCGGGACGAGAACGGCCAGCCTGCGCGTCTCATCGGCATATCCACCGAGATCCACTACCGCCGGATTGCCGAGGAGGAAAAAAAGAAGCTCGAAGACCAGATCCGTCAGACGCAGAAACTCGAGAGCCTCGGGCTGCTCGCCGGCGGCATCGCCCACGACTTCAACAACCTGTTGACAGGGATATTCGGCAATTTGGAAATGGCATCCCTGCACTGCGCGGCCGGCTCCCCCGCCAGGGAGTTTCTCGACAAGGCCCGAGGCGTGTTCAGCCGGGCACACAGCCTGACGAAACAGCTTCTGACCTTTTCCAAGGGCGGAGCTCCGACAAAAAAAACAGGGAATATCTCGAAACTGCTTCGCGATGCATCGATGTTCGCGATCAGCGGATCGAAGGCGGCCTGCCTGTTCGATATCGCGGAGGATCTCTGGCTGTGTGACTACGACGAAAACCAGCTGTCCCAGGTCATCGACAACATCGTCATCAACGCCCGCCAGGCAATGCCGGACGAGGGATTGATCAGGATCTCGGCGTGCAACGTCCGGCTCGAGAAAACTCCCGTTCCCAGGAACGGCGACGGAAGATATATCCACATTTCGATCGCGGACACCGGCATCGGGATTTCACCAGAGGTCAGGGAACGCATTTTCGAGCCGTTCTTTTCGACCAAGCAACAGGGAAGCGGACTCGGCCTCGCGACGGCGTTTTCCGTCGTCAAGCGGCACGGCGGATTCATCACGGTCGACTCGACGCCCGGCGCCGGCACCGTGTTCCATATCTATCTTCCTGCCAGCCAGCGCAAGGCTGAGGCAGAAACCACTGCCGCCTCGGGCATCGACCACCACGGCCAGGGAACCATCCTGATCATGGATGACGAGCCGTCTCTTCGAGAATTATTGTCGATTCTTCTGCGCCAGATGGGATACACACCCCTGTGCACGGCCGACGGGCAGCAGGCCATTCAGGCGCTCCAGGAGCTCCGGCAGCGAGGCGAAACATGCGTGGGAGCGATTCTGGATCTGACGGTCCAGGGCGGAATGGGCGGCAAAGCGGCAGGCACAGAACTCCAACGGATCGATCCGACCCTCCGCATCTTCGCAACAAGCGGCTACTCCGATGATCCAGTGATGGCGAATCCCGAGCAGTACGGGTTCGCCGGGAAAATCGAAAAGCCGTATCTCCTGAAAGATTTGGCGGAAATCCTGAGCAGAGAGCTTCCGAACAGGGGCTCGTGAACTCCGGCTGTCTTGTGAGCCCTGCAGAATGAACATTCCCGTTCGCCCTGAGTTCGTCGAAGCGTCTTGAGCCTGTCGTAGGGACGAGGGCCTCTCGTGCTTCTACAGGTTCAACACGAACGGGAACGCAAGAGAGTCAGCGCGCCGCCATCAGCCGTTTCACAAGCGGGGTCACAAGAAGCATCAGTACCGTGATGATCGCCAGGCCGATGGCACAGTTCGTATAGAGCCCCGAATAGACGCCTGCCGCGTACCCGACGTCCTCGATTTTCGCCTTGTCGATCGAGGCGAGGCTCGAGAGAAAGCCCGAAAAATACCCGCCCAGCGAGGCGCACAGGAACCAGGCGCCCATCAGGAACGAGGCAAACCGCTTTGGCGCCAATGCGCTGACGGCGGAAAGGCCCATCGGCAGGATGTTCAGCTCGCCCAGCGTGAGAATGCCTATTCCCAGCACGATCCACCATGCAGACGCTTTGATTCCGGG
>JAGOCE010000458.1 GCA_017998915.1 Candidatus Ozemibacteraceae bacterium | reverse complement strand
CACGTCTCATGGCCGGTTTCGACGAGTTGTTCAAAAAGAATGTCCGGCAGATGAAGGTATTTGTCATCGTGACCGGTTTCGAGGAGGGGGCGGATCTCGACGAGTTCGCATCGTTCCTTTCGAAAAGACGGAAAAAACTTGACGGAATGAAGGGCCGGCCGGTTCTGACGTTCTCGTTCGCGACGCTGTTTAGGCCACCGCACACCCCGCTCCAATACGCATTTCCAAGGCCTGCTCCCGACGAACTCGAGCGCATCGAACAACGGCTTGCAGCGCTGGTTCGCAAAACCGGGTTCGATACGAGAACGAGTGCGGGCGCTTCCGATGCAGTGGTTTCGGAGTATCTCGCCTACGGAGATCGGCGGTGCACGCCCATTCTCGCGTCCGCCTCGATCGAGCGCAACCAGAGATATCGCGGCGAGATTGGCCGTGAAACGGCTGCGTTCTGGACACAGACCGTGGCGCGAGCCCGCCTTGCCGATGTCCTGTTTCCGCTCGGCGAAACAGGAGAAGTTCTGCCCTGGGATGATATCGACATAGGGATCACGAAAGCGTTTCTTCTCAACAACTGGAACATGCTACGCGAGGGCCGCGAACTTCCTTCGTGCATCCGCCCGCCTTGGGGAAGCGGTCAGTGCAGCGGCTGCGGTGCATGCCGCTCTGATGCCGAACGAAAACGAACGCTCGAAGCCGGCCCGGGAGAGATGGCGAAGTCCGTCGCTCCTCCGGTTTCTCCCCCAAAAATCATGCGATTTCGTGTGGAAGCGCAGGTGCCGCGTCGATGGGCAGATGTGGGAAACGGCTTTCTCGGAGCTGCGATCTCGCGCCTTCTGCTTCTGAAACTGCCGGGCTGGCTCGAGCCGTTCGTCCGCGTTGAATCGGTGATGGAGAGACAGAAAGCCTTTGGAATCTGTCTTGTCGATGTGCTTCTGCGCGGGTCGGCCTGCGTTCCCCTCAACATGGCTTGGCCGCTCGTCGATGATGCTCCTGACGGAGGGGAATCGGCTCTCCGCATCCTGAGTGTGAAACCAGCCGGTAAGCCGCTCACCGATGATCCGAAGCCGTTCCTCCTGAGATTTCATCTCGATCCACGGGCCGATCGAACTTCGATCTCGAAGCGCATCGACGGGATGCTGGCGAAATACCGGTACAAGCATCAGAAGCTCTGGCGCGGCGAGTTCCTGCACTGGGAGATCCAGGCAGGCCAGGCGAAAAAGTGTGGTATCTCGAAGGTCCGCTGGCCACGCGACGGCGCCGAACTGCTCGTCGATATCCTCCACTGGCCCGAGCCTCACCTCATCAGCCAACTCGGCGGAGCCGATTATGCCGTCGAGGTGCTCCACAACCGCCCGTAGCGACTCATCTTGATACGTCTGGAATGAGCCTAGCGGCTCCGTAAGCCATTGCTGGATGTGATACCATGGCGGCATGTCTCGGAAGAATGGAAATTTCGACGGATTCCTCGCAGGCATCGACAAGAGCATCGTCAAATGCGACCCGGTGACAATCGCGGCTCATGCATACGATGCGACGAACGAATTCCACTATCCGGCAGGCGTCGTCAGGCCCAGAAATGCCGATGATGTTGCGGCCATTCTGAAGTCGGCGAACGAGCACGGGGTGAGCCTGTTCCCGCGCGGCGCCGGCACCGGCTTCTCTGGCGGTTCCCTGCCCGTCGACGGCGGCGTCGTGATCGACTTTCTCGGCATGAGCCGCATTCTCGAAATCGACGAAGAAAGCATGACGGCTCGGGTCGAACCGGGTGTCGTCACGCTTCACCTCCAGGAAGCTGTCGAGGCTCGCGGGCTCTATTACCCGCCGGACCCGGCCTCGCTCAAAATCTGCACGATCGGGGGCAACATCGCAGAGAACGCGGGCGGCCCTCACTGCCTGAAATACGGCGTCACGCGCGATTACGTCCTGTCGCTCGACGGCTTCACCGCCGACGGCAGGCCCTTCGGCGCAGGAAAAGGCACGCTGAAGGACCGTGCCGGCTACGACCTGAAGCACCTTTTCATCGGAAGCGAGGGTACGCTTGCCGTCTTCACGGGCATTCTGCTCCGGCTTCTTCCCAGGCCCGAAGATCGCATCCTGTTCTCCGCCTATTTCGAAGACCTGAACGATGCAACCGCAATGGTGAACACCCTCTTGAAGCGAGGAATCGCGCCATCATCGCTGGAATTCATGGACAGATCTGCTCTTCAGGCAGTCGAGTCGTATGCGAAACTCGGCATCAATACCCGCCATGAAGCTGTTCTGATCGTCGAGATCGACGGCCGGTCAGATGAAATGCCGCATCTCCGACGGATCACGGAGGAGTGCCTGTCGAAAACCGCGGCGGAAATCAATGTCGCCACGGAAAAACGTGAACAGGACCAGCTCTGGGAGGTCCGCCGGAAGGCCAGTCCTGCCATGCGCGCATTCGGAAACAAGAAGGCGAATGAGGACATCGTCGTGCCTCGCCGCAACGTGCCGGCCTGCATCCGCGAACTTCGCGAACTCGCGGAACGAGAAAAACTCAACATCATCAGTTTCGGCCACATCGGAGACGGGAATATCCATACGAATATCATGTATGACAGTGGGAACCCGGAGGAGCGCGCTCGCGTCGAACGCGGCCTGACGCAACTCTTCGCCATCGTCAACAAATACGAAGGCGCCGTCTCCGGCGAACACGGCATCGGCATCGCCAAGAAGCGCTACCTCCCCGCGAATCTCGACCCTGTCAGCTACGATCTGATGCGTTCGATCAAAAGATTGTTCGATCCCAACGGCATCCTCAACCCCGGCAAAATGTTCTATTGAGTTCTGCATGACACAAGCCGATTTCGCATTCCCGTTCGTGCTGAGCCTGTCGAGGCACGGGATGCTTTTGACAGGTTCAGGACGTGCTTGGTCAAGCTCAGGACGAACGGGTGTTCTTCATTCCGTGGAACGAAATATTATTTATGGTATATAGAATTATATATTCGAAATCGCCTCGGTCTTTTTCCGGGGATCGGTGGCCGCCGGAATGATACGGCTGAAGTCGAGGGAATGCCTTCGCGAAAGGCTTCGGCGTGAGCTCGCCAACTGCGTGAAATGCGGCACGTGCATGGCTTTCTGCCCCGTATACCGCCTCGAACGTACCGAAACGGCGAACATGCGCGGCCGCCTGGCGCTTCTCCAGTCGGTCGAGGCGGGTCGTACGATACCCGCCGATGCGGTCGAAGCGT
>JAGOCE010000457.1 GCA_017998915.1 Candidatus Ozemibacteraceae bacterium | reverse complement strand
GCATCATCACGCTCGAAGATATCGTCGAGCAGATTTTCGGAGAAATCAGCGACGAGTACGATCTGGGCACTGCCCGTATTCGCTGGGTGAGCCCGAGGGTGTTCGAGGCCGAAGGGCGCACGTCGATTTCCGAGGTTCAGGCCGAGCTCGAGAAGAAAAAACTTCCCCAGCTGACCGAGGAGGCCTGCGAAGATGTCGAGACGCTCGCAGGCATCGCGCTCCGTCAGACGGGGCGAATCCCGGCTTCCGGGGAAGCGTTCGTCTTCGAGGGGTTTCGCTTCCAGGTTCGCAAAGCGACGGGGCAAAAAATTCAGGTGATGTCGGTGCGTGTTCCCGATCCGGAACCAGAAAAGAATCCCGAGCGCGAGGGTGCCGGCCCGACATCGCCGGAACGGACCTGAAGCGGCTCCCGTGGACAACGCGTAATCGCATGCCCAGTCTGGTGCAGGGAAGTGTCCGCGCGACGCTGTTCCGCACGGCTTTCCCCATGCTTGCCGGCACTTTCGCGATGACCGCCTACAACTTCGCCGACACTTGGTTCGTTGCCAGACTCGGAACGTTGCCGCTCGCCGCGATGGGGTTCACGTTTCCCGTCATCATGTTGCTGACGTTCACGGCAGGCGGTATCGGCACCGGCGTTACGACGCTGACGTCCCACGCGCTGGGCCGCCAGGACCGAGAGACCGCTTCCCGTCTGGTCTCGCACGGAGTTCTGTTGACCATGTTCGTCGCCGGCATCCTGTCGGTTGCAGGCTACCTGAGCATCGAGTCCGTCTTCACGTGGCTCGGGGCCGATACCGCCACGCTGCCGCTCATCGGCGAATACATGCGCACGTGGTATCTCGGCGCCGTGACGATGGCCCTTCCGATGATGGGAAATGGCATTCTCATCTCGCTCGGCGATTCGAAAGCCGCGAGCAGCTTCATGCTCCTGGGGCCGGCGATCAACGTCGTTCTCGATCCGATCATGATCTTCGGACTTCTCGGCTGTCCCGCCCTGGGGATGTTCGGCGCCTCGCTTGCGACGGTTCTCGCGCAGCTCGCATCGACCATGTGGCTCTTTTTCCTCTTGTCGGTGAAGCATCGTCTGCTCGATTTCGGCCTCTGGAAAGGCCTCGGCATTCTCGGGTCATGGCGGCGGATCCTCGGCTTTGCTGTTCCGAGCATCATCAGCATGATGCTCATGCCCATTTCGTCGGCCGTCATCACCGGGCTCATCAGCCGTTTCGGGAACGAAGCGGTCGCCGCCTGCGGGGCCGCGAGCCGCATCGAGATGTTCGCGTTCGTCATTCCGATGGCCCTCGGGATCTCGCTGACCCCCTTCGTCAGCCAGAATTACGGCGCCCGTCGGCTGGACCGGATCAGGGAGGCGAAGAGCCTCTCGACGCGGTTCGCCCTTGCATACGGCGCGTTCATCGCGGCGCTCTTCAGTCTCGGGGCCCCGATGATCGCGGCTGTTTTTACGAACGACCCGAAGGTGGCCGGGATTCTGGTCTCCTATGTGCGCATCATCGCATGGGGCTACGGAATGATGGAGGTCCACCGGTATTGCGGCTTTATCCTGACGGGTTTGCACCGTCCCGCCTCGGCGACGGCGCTGAACGCCCTTCGTATTCTTGTGCTTCTGTTGCCGCTGTCGTTCATCGGGGCCTGGTATTTCGGCATCCGGGGGGTGTTCGCCGGCCGCCTGGCGACCGACCTGCTCGTCGGGAGCGTCGGACTGTTCTGGGTGACGAGAGTTGTTCGTTCCACGCAACCACACGTTGCATAAATCGTGTAACACCATCGTCTGGGTGGGTGGTTCGAAACAACGACTGGAAGACGGTTTGCAGCGTCGAAGGCATCTGCCACTTGCCGGCATTGCCTTCGGTAGCCGATAGTGGGAAGAGAGATTTTCATACGTGGAGGCACCCATGAGGACACTCGTTCGTTTTCTTCTGCTGGTAACCGTTTGCGCATTCCTTCTCCCGGCGACCGCCCGTGCCGAGACGCTCACGCAGAGTTTCGACCACAAGCTCGGCATGAACCAGGCCGCGCAGAGCTGGGAACACCGCATCGATCTTCCCGACGCGATGGCCCAGAAAGGCATGTCCTTCTTCCGGCGCTCGCTGACCCTGAGCGGCAAGATGACGATCGAGCGGGAAGAGCTGACCCCGACCTATTACTACGTTCGCGTCCATCTGCCGAAAGCGGTGTTCGGAAGCAAGGGCTCGCTGAACGTCCGGCTCGAAGCCGTCGAGAACATGCCCCCCTGCGCGCCGGTGGCCCGCCCGACCGGCCTCGCGCTCGCGAAGAACAGCAACCCGACTGCCCCGACCTTCACCTGGAACGGCCTCGGGAAGTATGCCGCCGTCACCCTGTACGACGTCACCGCGAACAAGACCGTCTTCGAGCGGATCGTGCTCAACTCCCGCTCCTGCGAGATGGATGAAGGCCGCCTTCCGATCGACCATCACTACAAATGGGCCGTGTGCGAAAGCGACGAGTGCGCACGCTACTCGCCGGAAGCGCAGGCCGGCTTCCGCCTGGAGCTCCGCACCGAGCGCTGCTGGACCTGCAACGGGTACGGCTGGGTTCGCTGCAACACCTGCAACGGAACGGGCATCATCGTGGTCCAGGGCCAGAACGGTCAGCCGGTCCAGACCCTGTGCAACTGGTGTCGCGGAACCGGCCGCCAGACCTGCAACATCTGCCTCGGCTCCGGCCGTGTCGAACGCCCGATCGCCATCCCCGAGTGACGAAAAGGCGAACCACAGAGTGACACAGACACGGAAAAGGCTCATATAGAAAATAGTATATAAAACAAGTCTGAAACAGGTCGGCCCCCAGGTGAAAACCAGGGGGCTGATTTGTTTGCGGTGTGGTATGCTGGGCTTCATTTCCGCAGGCGGCTCGAACTGCGGTATCGGGAGAAACGACATGACGTTCGAACATGTGACGAAAGAGCTGGAGCTCCTGTTCCCTGAATCTTTTCAGAAGATCGAGGATGTCGAGTTCAGGGAACTGCGCTCGATGGACTTCCCGGACGAGCTGAAAAAGTTCTATCGAAAACACAATCCCGTTAAAACCCTGGATGTCGGTCGGTTCAGGCTGTTGCCGCTGAAGGACCTGATCGATCTCAACGTCTGGGAAGAATACGGAGAAATATTATATCAGCTCGGCCTCAGCATCGCAGGCGCATCCGAAGACGGGAGCCTGTACTGCCTGAATATGGCCGAGGCAAATC
>JAGOCE010000065.1 GCA_017998915.1 Candidatus Ozemibacteraceae bacterium | reverse complement strand
AGTTAAGAACGACAGGATGAACGATATGAACCATTTCGACGAAATAACGTGCTGCGAGTATCTGGACGGCGCTCTGCAGGGCAGCGAGCTGGCCGCCTTCGAGCGCCATCTCGGCGAATGCGGCGCGTGCCGGGCGATGATCGAGGAAGCCCGCCGGGGCCAGGCCGATCTGAAGCGGCTGCGCCTCCGCGAAGGCCCCGACCTCACGCCGCGCATCATGGCCGCCGTCCGGGCTCTTCCGGTTCCCGCCCAGTCGACGCCGGAAACGAGTGACGCAGCCGGAACCCGCCGCTTCATCGGCTGGCTCTCGCTGCTTGCCTCTGCCGCCCTTGCCGCCGTGCTGTTTTTCTTCATTCCCCGCACCACCCCCGACGGCCCCGGCGTCACACGCACCTCAGCCTCGGGCCAGCCCACGCTGGCCGGAAAACTCGACTTCCCCGTCCGCCTGCTCATGGCAGAAGGCACCTGGAGCGGTTCCAGATATCTGTCGAACGGCCTCTTCACGGAACCGACCACCTTCACCACCGGAAGTGACGGCCGCCTCGCCCTCTCCGTCGCGACGAACGACCGGATCGACCTCTTCCCCGACTCCAGGCTCACGATCGAACAAAACCAGATCAGGATCGAAGCCGGAGCCGTGCGGTTCGTGCTCAAATCCGGCCAGCCGGCCGGGCCACGGACGCTGAGCGCCGGAACCGCATCCATCAGCGTTCTCGATGCGGCTTTCGGCGTCAGAGTCGCATCGGATGCCACCCGTATCGATCTGTGCGAGGGCAACATCACCCTGGCCATCGCCTCTGAGCCGCCGGTCATTCTCACTCCCGGAACCCGCGCGATCTGCGACGACCGCGTTTCCCTCGAATCTCTCGAAAAAACGGATATCCGGGCATGGAGCTTCCCCGCATCACACATACTCGATGAGGCCCCATCCTCCGTCGCCTCTGAAACGGCGACGCAGACAGAGGCCATCGAAGAGCCGGTGCTTCCGCGGCCCGCTTCCGCTCCCTCCGATACTTCTCCTGCAATCCAGCCGGCATCGGCGACCGCATCGCCGGCTGCCGTTTCCGATGATCCGCTGTCCACGCTCCTGGAGCATCAGCCCGGAGTCAATTGACGGGAATCCGGCGCGGCGATTTATTTTGAGAGTTGCTGCGCAAGCTCCTGGACCCTGCCTTCGAACGGTTCCTGGAGAGGAGGCGGGATCCTGGGCCTCGCCTCGGAAATCTTTCGAAGAATCTCCTGCGCCTCGTTGATCCGTCCTGCCTGTCGCAGGACATCGACCCGGGTAAACGCGATGGACAGCTTCGCCATGAACTCGCGCTCGCCTGCGGGAACCCGCTGCTCCATCTCGTCGAGCAGTCGCCAGGCGGCTTTGTATTCCTTCCGCTTCATCGCCTCCTGCAGTTTTGCGATCTCCTTCCGCGCGTGCCTCGGGATCTCGAGCTGCGTTTTCGTGAGATCGAGCGTGAGCGGCCGGAAGAGCGCCTCGATCATCTCGGGAGGCGGCTCCCGACCCTCCCGATTCTCCCGATTTCTCCGGTTCTCCGGTCGTTCATGCCGGGGCGATGCCGGCAGATCCCGATCCTCGACGTGAAGAGAGGGATGGGCCTGCCTGAATGTTCCCTGCGGATCACGAGGACCGTTCGGTTCGTGGACCGGAACATCGGGGCGCTCTGGCGGCTGATACGCGGAACGGGGTGGCTCGATCGCAGGAGGCGAGACCGGAGCATCCGTCGTCTGCGACGCGGATGAGCGTTTCCGAAGCAGCTTCTTTCCACCCCAGATCATGAACGGAAGGACGGCTGCCAAGGCGAAAGCCGTGGCAAGGGCGATCTTTCTTCCGGCCCACGTCGCTGCCGAAGGTTGGGCTTGGGGCGCCCCAGCGGCGGCCGGCACGGTTTTTCCCGCCGGGGCCATCTTTCCCTGGATTTTGTAGACGCGAATCTCGCGTGTGGCGTTCTTGAACTCCTGCGGGCCGAGGTCCTGAGCCCCGAACTCGTTGCGATTCATCGCCAGGAAGGTCGACTCCGAGATGAATACGGCGTTCGGTTCGGCGAAGTTCTGGATGCGGGAAGCGATGTTGACCGGGTCGCCGAACAGGTCGCCCTGCTCGTCGATGCCCACCTCGCCCGTGTTGATGCCGATTCTGAAGCGGACGAACTTTTCGGGATTGAGGATGTTCTGGTTGCGGGTCTCGATGCGCTTCTGCAGCTCGAGGCCCGCCTGGACAGCCCGTGTCGGGGTGTCGAACCGCACGAGAAACCCGTCGCCCAGCGACTTCACCAGCGTTCCGCCGTGGCCCTCGATCGACTTCTGCACGAAGTCGCGCAGTTCGTCGTGGAACAGCTTCATCTCGTCGATGGTCTGCTCGGCACTCCGGCGGGTATACCCCTGCATGTCCACGAACATCACGGTCAGCAATCGGTGTTCCACGGCTTTTCTCCTGAAAGATCCTTCGAGAGATACGTTACCCCATCCCTCCCCCTTTTGAAAACCGGTGCCCGCCGAAATGGTGGGAACACGAAATCACCCGCATACTCGATCCCGTTCCCTGCTGAGCCTATCGAAGCACGAATGCTCTCGCCCTTCGACAAGCCCAGGGCGAACGGCTGTTTCTTGTCGAACGGATACGGTCTATTTCGCCTGTGATAGTCGTCGCCTAACATATGAGACGAGGAAATGTGATGCCGGGGCAAAAAAGCGGCGCGGGGCCTGAAGATCCAGCCCCGCGCCCGTGGTGTTCCCTCGGAGGAATCAGCCTGCCGCCTGTTTTTCCTCGTGCGCCGCTTCCATGTAATACAGCACGGGCACGGCGATGCGCGCCAGGAGGGTGCTTGCGACCTCGCCGGCCATCAGGCTGATGGCCAGGCCCTGGAAGATCGGGTCGAACAGGATGACGGCGGCCCCGACGACGACGGCAGCCGCGGTGAGCAGCATCGGCCGGAACCGCACCGCGCCGGCCTCGACCACCGCTTCCGAGAGCGGGAGTCCCTCGGCGCGTTTGAGCTGGATGAAGTCGACCAGGATGATGGAGTTGCGCACGATGATGCCGGCGCCCGCGATGAAGCCGATCATCGAGGTGGCCGTGAAGAAGGCGCCCAGCGCCCAGTGCGCCGGCAGGATGCCGACGAGGGTCAACGGGATCGGCACCATGATCGTGAGCGGCGTGACGAAGTTCTGGAACCAGGCCGTCACCAGGATGTAGATCAGCAGCATCACGACGGCGAAGGCCAGGCCGAGATCGTGGAACACCTCGTAGGTGATGTGCCACTCGCCGTCCCATTTGAGCGAATAGGTCGAGGTGTCGGTCGGCACGCGGGTGTGCCACTGGGTGACCTTGCCGCCGTCGGGCGCGGTGAGCTTCTCGACCTCGCCGATGAGGCCGAGGATCGGGTAGACGGGGCTCTCTTCGGCGCCCGCCACGTCGGCGACGACGTAGACGGCGGATTTGAGGTTCTTGTGATACCGGCTCTTGTTCTCGATGCCGGAGAAGGGCGTCACGAGCTCGCGCAGGGGCACCTGCCGGCCGGTCGCCGGCGAGGTCACTTGAAGCGAGAGAATCGACTCGGTGCCGGTGCGCATGCTCTTCGGCAGTCGCACCAGGATCGGCACGTCCTCTTTCTCGCGGGGAAGCCGCATCAGGCTGACGGAAGCGCCGTCAATGGCCACGCGCACCATCTTCGCGATCTGCTCGGTCGAGATGCCCAGCATGGCCGCCTTCTCGCGGTCGACCTCGAACCGCACCTTGTGCTGGTCGTCCTCGATATACGTGTCGATATCGACCACGCCCGGCGCCTTGCGGAACAGCTCCTCGACCTGCCGCGCCAGGACGGCGGCCTTGTCGATATCCGGGCCGTAGACCTCGGCGACCAGCGTCTGGAGCACCGGCGGGCCGGGCGGCACTTCGGCGACCTTCACGTTCGCGCCGTACCGTTCGGCGATTTTTTGGAGTTCGGGTCGGACGCGCACCGCGATCTGGTGGCTCTGAGCGGAGCGATGTTCCTTGCCGACGAGGTTCACCTGTAGATCGGCCACGTTCGAGCCGCGCCGCATGAAGTAGTGCCGAACGAGGCCGTTGAAGTTGTAGGGACCGGACAAGCCGATATAGCTCTCGATATCGACGACCTCGGGAACGGTGCGAAGATAGGCCGTCAGAGCCTGCGTCGCCTCGGCGGTGCGTTCGAGGGCGGTTCCCTCGGGCATGTCGATGATGACCTGGAACTCGCTCTTGTTGTCGAACGGCAGCATCTTCACCTTCACGAGCCGCAGGGGCACCATCGCCATCGCGGCGAGCAGCAGAACGACGAGGCCGGCGAGGAACCAGTTTCGCACGCGGGGATTGTCGATGAGCGGGTGCATCATCTTGCGGTACAATCGTGTCGTGAAGTCGTCCTCGTGGTGACCGTGGGTATCGCCGCCTTCGCCGGGCTTCTCGAATTTGAGGAAGCGGAGGGCGGCCCAGGGGGTCACCATGAAGGCCACGATCAGCGAGAACACCATCGCGGCCGAGGCGCCGACCGGGATCGGCCGCATGTACGGCCCCATCAGTCCGCGCACAAACGCCATCGGCAGGATCGCGGCGATGACGGTCGCGGTCGCGAGAATCGTCGGGTTGCCGACCTCGTCGACCGACTCGACGGCCACCTGAGCCGGGTCGCGGCCGGCGTTCGATTTCATCGCAAAGTGGCGCACCATGTTCTCGACGACGACGATCGCGTCGTCGACCAGGATTCCGATCGAAAAGATCAGCGCGAACAGGGTGATGCGGTTCAATGTATAGCCGCCGACATAGAACGCCAGCAGGGTCAGGGCGAGGGTGACCGGGATCGCCGTCGCGACGACGCCCGACTCGCGCATGCCGAGGGAGAGCATGATCAGGAACGCGACCGAGATCGTGGCGAGGGCCATGTGATACAGCAGTTCGTTCGACTTCTCGCTCGATGTCTCGCCATAGTTGCGGGTGACCTGCACGTGAACGCCTTCGGGAATGACGCGCCCGCGCATCGCCTCGATGCGGCGCTCGATCTCGTGCGTGATCGTGATCGCGTTCGTTCCCTGGCGCTTCGCGACCGATACCGTTACGGCCGGGGCGGAAGGGGCCTCGAGGTCTGCGGCGGAAACGTTCTTCACCTTTCCGGCGGCGCCGGGGCCGAAGTCGATGAACACGTAGTCGTCGTTCTCACCAGGGCCGTCCGAGACCGTCGCCACGTCGGCGAGCTGGATCGGCCGGCCGCCGCGCACGCCGACGACGAGGCTGCGAACCTCTTCCGACGTCTTGAAGAACGATCCGGTCTCGATCAGCAGGTCGCGGTCACCGCGGGTCGTGCGGCCAGACCCGAACAACTGGTTCCCGGCCGAGAGCTGCTGCATCAGTTCGAACAACGACAGGTTGAAGCCGGCGAGCTTCGCCGGGTCGAACTCGACGCGCACCGACCGAGGCCGGCCGCCGATGACGGTTAGTTCGGACACGTCGTCGATCGACTTGATCTCGTCCGCAGCCTGGGCGGCGACACGGCGCAGCTGGTAATGATCGTACTGGCGGCTCCAGAAGGTCAGCGCCATGATCGGAACGTCGTCGATCGAGCGGTTTTTCACGAACGGCCCGACCGTGCCGTGCGGAGCCTTTTCCTTGTGATGCTCGAGTTTCTCGCCGATCCGCGTCAGGGCGCGTTCGAGGTCTTGGCCGACTTTGAAGCGGACGATCAGCATGCCCTGTTCGGGACTCGACGTGCCGTAGAGATACTCGACCCCGGGGATCTCCCAGACGAGCTTCTCGAGCGGCCGAATCAGCCGTTCCTCGACCTCCTGGGGCGTCGCCCCGGGCAGGCCGACGAAGATGTCGATCATCGGAACGACGATCTGGGGCTCTTCCTCGCGGGGCGTCACGACGACGGCAAACGTGCCGAGCAGGATCGTCAGGATGATGAACAACGGGGTGAGTTTCGAGTTGATGAATTTGCCGGCGAAGCGGCCGGATATGCCGAGTTCCGTCATGCGTCAGTTTCCTCCTGCGGGCGGGGTGGGCAGGAACCGGTCGCCCGGCTTGAGGCCGGAGAGGATCTCGACGCCGCCTGGCATCGTCCGGCCGGCTCTAATGAGCCTGTAGACAGGTTTCCCGTCGCTTTCCACCCAGACACCCTCGAGCTGGCCGCGGATCTCGACGGCGGCCGGCGGAACGAGAAGCACGGTCTCGGTGCCAATGACGAACGCCCCGCGTGCATACATGCCGCTCTTGAGCCCGGGCTGGGCCGCGAGGGCGATCTTCACGATGAAGGTGTGCGACAGGGCGTCGGCGGACGGCAGGATCTCGGCGACGAGGCCGGAGAAGGTGCGGCCCGCGAGGGCGTCGATGGTGACCTCAACCTGCATGCCTTCGGTGATCGACGCGATGAACCGTTCGGGCACCATCGCCTCGAACCGCAGCTGCGACGAATCCTCGATCGTCAGCAGGGGCACGCCGGGGGCGGCGAGCATGCCTGGCTCGATGCGGCGAGCCGTGACGCGGCCGCCGAACGGTGCCGTGACCTCGGCGAGGTCCTTGATCGTCTCGACCTTGCTGATGCCGGCCTGGGCCTGGGACATGCGGGCACTCACGGTCGACTTCTTCGCCTCGAGCGAGTCGATCTGCGCTTGGGCGCCGGCCACCTGGGCCCGGGCGGAGGTGAACGCCGCCTCGGCCTGGTCGAATTCCTGTTTGCTGACCGACTTTTTCTCGAACAGCTCCCTGATGCGCTGGAACGACGACTCGGCCAGTTTCAACCCGGCGTCGGCCTGCTGCTTCTGCGCCTGGGCGGCCTGGAGACCCCGATCGATCTCAGTCTTCATCGCCGCCGCTTCGGAGAGCCCCGCACGGGCCCCGGCCAGGTCGGAAGCGACGTCGCGCGCGTCGATCTTCACGACGGTCTCGCCGGCCTTCACCGTGTCGCCCTCGCGCTTGAGCACCTCGAGCACGTTCCCCATGACCTTGCTGGAAAGCGTCGTCACGACTTTGGGCTGGATGTTCCCGATCGCCTCGTAGACCAGGCTCTGTTCGACGTTCGCTGCCGTCTGCCAGGCTTCCTGCGCCAACAGCGTCGCGGCAGGAAATAGAAACGCCATTCCGCCGAGGCCGGCGATACAAATTTTCATAGCGGTATTCATATATTCTTTCTCCCGTTTCATGGCATCGAACCATCTGTTCATGTATTTAATAATTGTTAAACCATTCGGTATTGTATTCTTGCCATCTGCGCCAATCCGCGTCTTCATCGGCGTCATCTGCGGATTTCTTATTCCGTGGCGGTTGCCTGATCCTGGAGCAGGGCGCATCGCTCGAGCGTGAGATCGCCGAGGGCCATCTTCAGGCGCGCCCGGCTGATCGAGTAGTCGTACAGCGCTTTCAGGTGATTCATCCGGTGCGACAGCAGGCTGGTCTCGGCCCCGAGCAGGTCGCTCATGATGGCCAGGCCGGCCGTATAACGGTCGCGCAGGATGCGGAGGGACTCGGTGCTGTTCTCGACGGCCTCCCGGCTGACCCTGATCCGCTCGAGCGCGTTGTTGATGCCGGTCACGGCCTCGCGGATCTGGAGATGGATTCCGTCTTTCAGGGCTTGAGCCGCAAGCCTGAGCTGACGTGATTGGGCCTTCGACCCCGCGGCCTTGTGGCTCGCCTCGCCGCCGTCGGCGATGTTCCAGTCGACGCGCGCGAATACCATGCTGTTGCCGTGGCCGTCGCCGTTGAAGCCGTCGCGGTTGTGATCGGCCGCCGCCCCAAGCACGACGTGGGGCCGGACCGCACCGCGGTGCATGCGCTCGCTCTGCGAAACGGCATCGGCGCGCTTCAGCAGGGCGAGATAATCGGGGCGCTGGCGCAGGGCGGTCTCCAGAAGCACCGCGGGTTCTTCCCCGCAGGAGGTGCACTCTTCCTGGAGCAGCGGCATGGTCAGCTCGTAATCGGAGGCAGAGGCGACGCCCATCACCGTGGCGAGACCCTCGAGGGCGAGCCGATACTGGTTCTGCATCCGCAGGCTGGTCTCCTGGTTCTGCGAGTGGTGCACCTTCGCCTGAAGGAGGTCCGACTCGACGGCGCGCTGTGCTTCGACGGCGGCCTGGGCATTCTTCAGGCTTTCGGCAGACATCTCGCAGGCCTTATCGGCCACCGCGAGGCTCTCCCGGGCAAGCACGACCCCGAGATACGTGTCGATCGTCCGGAAGATCGTCTCCTCCGACGCGTGCGCCGTATCCTGCACGGCCGCATCGAGGCCAAACCGCGCGGCGCGTTCCGCGTGGCGGTCCATGCCGCCGAGATGGAGCGGCAGGACGACCTGCGCGCCGATCTTGAGATTGTTCACCGCATCGGGGTCGTTCAGCCGGTCGGGCTGGAAGTCAGCCATCGAGATGCGCCCCTGGTCGAGCCTGGCCCCGAAGGCCATCATCGGGCTGTCGAGGCGCGTGTCTGACACACCGGCCGTCACCTTGACGCCACGCATCGACCGGGCCTCGCCGATCTTCTCGCTGGCGACGGTTTCTCCCTCTCTCGCGGCGCCGAGAGCCGGGCTGTGATCCAGGGCTTTCCTCACGGCTTCGCCGATCGAAAGGGGCTCGGCTGCAAAGCCGGGCAGTGAACCGAAGGTGAAACAGAGCAGAGCGGCAAACAGGCGATCGACACCGGACATGAGATCCTCCTGGATTTCTGAGGGGATTCGAGTACGAGCCTATATAACCATGATTTCGCTAATAGCACAAATCATGCCACGGCATCGAACACCCTCTGGAATGCTCGTCACAGGCTTATCCCGAGTCTGCAATCAACACGGTCATGACGGCAATGCGCAGATGGAAAAGGTAGCGACAACGCCTCGAAACCGGCTCATGTGCGGCATCAAACACCACGCACAATATGCACGGAATCAATGCAATTATTTCGCATTCTTCCTATTCGGTGAATCGTGCCTGCTTCACGAGTCCTGCATAGCGAAAACCACTCGTTCGCCCTGAACTCGTGGAAGGGCGAGAACATCCCGTATTCCCAAAGGCTCAGCTCCGACGGAAACGCGAAATGTGCTTTTTCGTTACGGACCCAAGATGGAAAACCCCGGGAGGCAACGGACGCTTCCCGGGGTTCAACGGAAAAACAGGTTTACAGCGCGTCAGCGGACGCGTTGCTGGGCTTCCGAGAACTTCAGCAGGTCCCTGCACTCCCGACCGAGAGGGGATTTCACCAGCACGTCGTTCCGCCGGAACTCGTCGGCAACGGCTCGGGCGAGATCGCGGTCGGCAGAAAGTTTTCGAAGAATCGGAAGAAGCTCCTTCCGGAGAGTTTCTTCGCGGCTCACCAGGTAGTCGTAGAAGTTTTCGGGCTTGTACCGGATTTTTTCGATGAGGTTCTGCTTGTTGGCATGTAACGCCGCAACGAGTTTTTCATACTCTTTCAGCTCGATGCATCCGTTTTTTCCGACGAACCAGGTGCGCTCGTAGGCTCCATCCTCTTCGGGGGCATAGAAGTATTTTTTCTCGAATCGGAGTTTCAGCACGCCCTTCCCTTCGAACGCTGGAAAGCGGAGTTCCGAAGCCGCCTGGACGGCAACAGGCGCTCCGTCGCGTTCGACCGAGACGCGGTCGGGCACGGAGGGCCGGCCAAGGCAGTCGGTGAACCGCACGAAAAGCGTATCTTCGCGAGGTTCCATCGTGACCCGCAGATGATGCGGGAAGGCGAGTCCCTGATAGAAAAACTGAACCGGGAACGCCCGCAGGCGGGGGCCATAAAAACTGTCTTCTATATAATCTCGATGATTTTTTCCGAACGTCTCGTAATAAAGGACGACGTCTTTCCCTTTCAGGCGCGCCGTTCCAACGATATTGACCCCGTGCACGCCGAGCGGCGACGACAGTTTGTCGTGCAGGAACCGCATCGTGTGTTGTGCAAACAGGATGCCGTACCGCTCCAGTCCCTGTCGAATCTTTTTCACGTCGCCACGGTGATGGTCAAACACCGGGTAAAACGGTTTGTCCATCCCGAATCCATCCGCCGGAAGCGAATACCGAACTCCCTTGCGGATCGGGTCCGGGACATCCTTCGGCAGAGAGATCGAGGAAACGATATAGGCAAAATGTTTCGGGGAATAAGCGATCTTTTCGCCGGTCACGCGGTCTTTCCCCGTGAACAGTTTCCACGAGTAAGGGGTCTTGGGGACCGAATAGTAGAGGGCTTCGATCAGACGCGGATTCATGCCGTATTCGAGCGTGCCGTTCACGAATGAAACGTATTTCCCGATCGGCATACCGAGAACGGACTTCCACCAGTCGCTCGCCATGCTGACCGCGTAGGAGATGCACTTCGAGGAGCCGGTGCGGCGGCCCAGGGCGCCGGCAAGGCCTTCCTCCTCCGTGTAGACCTTCCGTTCCTCCTGGGTTTTTGGGGGAATCCCCTCGAGATGATCGATGAGATACACATCTTCGAGATCGGAAATCTCGACGGGCACCCCCGCGGAATGGTCGGGCTTGACGGGGATGAGCTCGGCAAGCTGGGGCAGTGAATTGGCGTCGGGCGCTTTTTTCCAGTCTGCATGGGAAAGGCGGAAGATGGGCTTCAGATCTTTGTCCCAGGCAGGCCAGGAGAGGATCGTGGAGCCGTCCGGGCTGACCTGGAAGAAGCCACCGATCTCCTCGGCGCCCAGCGCGAGCGGGACGAGAATCTTCACTGGCCGTCCCTCGAGCAGCACCTGCAGGGGCTCGTTCAGAACGGGATACTTCCGGAGAATGGCCTGGAGATCCTGCTGGTAATCGGAGTTTTTCCCAAGGGGCTGAACAAAATCAGATTTCGAACCGAGAATCTTTGTCACTTCCCTGCGAACAGCTTCGACAGCGGCCTTTTCACCGGCCGTCATGGCGAACGCGACCGTTCCGAGAAGAAGCGAAAATACGAGCACGAGAATCACGGAGTGACGGAGCTTCATCAAATACCTCCCCGACATTGAACCTGTATTCAATTCATATCACGAAACGCCCATTTCCAGCCACATCAAAGGCGCATGGATTCCGGGCGCATCGCGATGCGCTCTTTCGCCAATTGTCTGGGCGGGCTTCAAACCCGCCCTTCGCGGCGCAACGGTGACAAATGGGCTAGACTTTTATATATACAGATATATCAAAACTTCTCCCTCGAGAGAATGCGATTGATCATGAGGCGATCGATCTGCAGCTGGTCTTCGGGTCTTCCTGGAATCGACATGACCTGCCGGAGCAGCTGGACGGCCTCATCGCGGCGTTCCATCGCCGCAAGCGTGGCGGCAGCCATGCGAATCATGTAATGCGGTGCATCGACGAAGTTACTTGCCTGGTAGAACGCATTCAGGGCTTTCGGGAGGTCCCGCGTCGGACCGTGTCGCCCGCTATGGTTCAGGCAGTAGATCCCGATCTGTTGCCAGAGTTCCATCCGATGTGGATTCTGTTTCAGGGCCTTTTCGAGCAATTCGACAGCTTCGGCATGGCGGCTTTCGAACTCGTCGAGCAGGTAGGCCCTCAGCAGAAAGGCGTCGATGAACGTCGGATCGAGAACCGGGATCAGTTCGAGCGCATATGTGACCCGGTGCCAAAGACCGGCATGCGAATCGGCATCCATCTGAATCCAGAGCAGATTCGCCGCGAGTTCGGCAAACCCGAGCTGCCGAAGAAGGATGACGAAGCCGGGCGAGACGGTCGGATCCCCGATGCCATGCGCATGACCGGCATGATCGTGAGCATGATCATGGCTGTGATGCTCGTGGTCAGCATGGTGTTCGTGCCCTTCACCATCCTCGTGAGCCGTGCCTGAGGCATGTTCATCGCACTGTTCGTGGCCGGTTGTCGCCGCGAAGTGGAGATCGGGCTGTTCATCGTGAACCTCGAGATGATGCCCTTCCGAGGCACCGTTCGGTTCGAGGGAGAAGTAGGCGCCGGCCCGATCCCGCACCTCGTCCATCGTTTCCATGGCGGAAGCAGTCTTCGCCTCCTGGCGGTACCGTTCGATGAAACAATGTCGCGAAATGGCCACGGCGACGAGGGCGATGATGAACAGGGCAAGATGCTTGTTCATGAGCTCCCCCTTACAGATCTTTTTTTCTGAATGCCCAGGACCCGGCCACCAGGAGGAAAAACAGGTAACACACCGCATATCCGGCCGCCCAGAGAGCGAACGTGGGGGAGATGGCGAAGTCTTTCAATATCTTGTGTTTTATATTGAAATACCCGAAATTCGGAACGATCCAGTAGATGACGTCCACCAGCCAGCCCAGAAGAGGAATTCCGGCTTCAATCGCGAGATGCTGCACATGTTCGGCCATGTTCCCGAGGAGAACGCAGAAGATCGAGAGCGAGAAGCAGACGATGAGCGAGTCGGCCAGCGAGAAGAGCAGGACCATCGCCGTCATGATCGCAAACTCGAACAGCATGAACAGGGCGACCCAGTGGAAGCCGGTCCAGAGCACGCCGTATTTCAGGAACAACAGGCCGGTCAGAATACCCAGCATGATCAACACGTTGACGATCGCGGCAAGCAGGGTTCCCAGAAATTTGCCGGTATAGAGTTCCCACCTGCCCATCGGCAGGGTCAGGACCGCGTAGACGGTCTTACGCTGGATCTCGTCGCGCAGGGTGGTCGAGCCGATGAACAGGGCGATCAGGAAGCCGAACAGCGAGATGATCGACAGGCCGACATCTTGGATCATCCGATATTCCAGGGTCGGCGTCGTCGAGAAGTGGCCGAAAAGATTGAACAGCCCGAGCGCGATGCAAACGAACACGAGATGGACCGTCAGCATCTTGTGCCGGGCGACGTCGAGAAAGGTATCCCATGCGATCAGTCGGATGCGCGACAGCATATTATGCGTTCCCTCCCGTGACAGCGGAATCCCGTCCGGCAAGCACCCGGACGAACAGCTGGTCGAGCGTCAGCGTGACGGGCGTCACTTCCACCAGTGTTCCATCAGCGGCAAGGATGGCCCGGATAAGCTCGCGGAGTGCCGTCGGATCTTCGGGGATGAATTCCGCCGTATCGGCCGATACCAGGCGATGGGCCAGGCTCGAACGGGCCGTCACGAACGCCGTCGCGGCAGCCGCATCGCAGAACCGGGCGACGACCTTCGTCCTGGACGTCCGGAGCAGCGTGTCGAGAGAATCGCTGAGAACGATCCGCCCTCGGTCCATGATGCTGACCCGGTCGCAGACATCGGCAAGAATCCCGGCGGCGTGGGAGTTCACGAGCACGGCGATCCTCTGCTCCTTGAGCGATACGAGTAACTCCTTGAGCATCACCTGGCCGCAGGGATCGAGGCCGCTGAACGGCTCGTCGAGGAAGATCAGGCGGGCCTGCCGGATCAGCAGGCGCGCGATGTCGGCCCGCTGGCGCATCCCCTTCGAACACTCGACCAGCAGGCGGCCCCGTGGCTCCCACATCCCGACCCGGCGCAGATGCTCCTCGATCAGCGGCTCACCGTCGGACAAACCGCTCAACCGGGCATGAAACCTGACGTATTCATGCACCGTCAGATGGTCGGGATGCTGGATCGCCTCGGGCAGGAACCCGACGCCCATCCGCGATGCGGGTGAAGGAACGGAAGCGCCGAACATGCGCGCCGATCCCGACGTGATGGATGTCAGCCCGAGCAACATCTTCATCGTCGTCGTCTTGCCGGCGCCGTTCGGTCCGAGCAGTCCCATGATCTCCCCTTCGTGAAGCGTCAGGGAGACGTGGTCGACGATCATTTCCTTCTTCCACCAGCCGACGAGTTTCGTGATTTCCTCGGCGACGACCAGTTCGCTCATGTTCGATCCCTCCGCATTTCAGGCATGGTTTCCGGCGGCGTTCTCCGCCGTCACAGATCTTCACCGCACGATGGCTTTCCACACCGGCGATCGCTGCCGCAGCAGGTCTGGCCGGTTCGCTCGAGAGAACACCCGCCGCCGGAAGCGCAGGTTCCCGAAGGTGCAGCTTGTTTCAGGATGAACCCCGTCCCGCCCGAAATCAGGCGTCGAAGCACTCCACTGCAGGTCGGGCAGACCGTTTCCGGCGCGTTTTTCATCGCATGCTGAATTTCATGGGTGCGGCCGCACGATTCGCACAAATATTCATATGTAGGCATATATTTCTCTTCCGTTTACGGTCAGAACCGGCCTGTCGAGAGCAACACGAGCGTGCAGGCATCGATCGCCTCTTTGCCGGCAGCCCTCAGCCGCTCGGCCAGCGGCGGGTTTTCTGCTCCAGGATTGAAGATGACGCGGCGGGCTGTGCTTTGGAGAATATCTTTTTCGATATTTTTCTGATTCGCCGCCGAGAGATACATCGTGATCGTGTCTATCGGCTCCGGAATCGCCTGAATACCGGAGAAGACGGCATACTCATCCACCGCCTTCAGACTCGGATGGACAGGAAACGGCACATGCCCCTTTTCCTTCAGCATCATGACGGCCTTGTAACTGTACCGATCGGGCTTGTTGCTGGCACCGACGACGGCGACGTTCATAGTTCTGTATCCCCCTTCAACGTGTTGGTTTTCGGACAGATGTTTCAGACTATACACGAGGGTTCGCTCCGACACATCCCGATCACGGTTCTCGCCCGTCCGGCGACGCTGAGAGTGCGAGGCAGGCCTCGGCGGCGGTCTGGTTCACCGGATCCGATGCCGGCCGCCGGATTTGCCAACCGGACGAGGCCGCGATCGCCTTCTCGATCCCTGTGACGATCTGGGCGCGGAACAACAGCGGCGGATCCCGACGGAGAACCGTTATCGCATCGGGAACCGCCGACCGACCGCGCGTCCTGAAATCGATATCAATACGTTCGACGAGAGCCGGCCAGTCGCTCGACCCGACCACCTGGGACTCGGCAACAGTATCAGCCTTGCCCGAAACTGTCGGGCTGGAAGCATGTGCAGGTGCCGCTCCATCGAAGCGCTGTCCATCGACAGGCACGGTCAGCAGGAAGAACAGGCACGCGGCGGTCGCAAGGCCGGTGAAGGGAATCCCGCTTCGCCACCCGATTCCCGGTAATCTGGTTCGGGTGAGAACCGCCAGAAGAAAGACAAGGCAGTGCGCCAGACCAATCGTCTGGTTCGGCGGAAGATCGAACCTGTAAGAAACCAGGATTCCGCCGAACGTTACCAGGCAGGCGACG
>JAGOCE010000063.1 GCA_017998915.1 Candidatus Ozemibacteraceae bacterium | reverse complement strand
GCCCCCTCCTCCCCCGAAGCCGATCCAGCTCGTCGTAACCGGCATCTGCGGCAATGACAACGAGCGTCTCGCTCTCATCACCTTCGAGGGCAAACCCTATACGGTCCAGAAAGACCAGGTCATCGACGGGAAGTTCAAGGTCGTCGATGTCATGAATGACCGTCTCGTCATCTACTCGAACAAGGAACAGATGCGCCGCACCTTCCCGATCGGTACCGGCGGTGGCGGTGGTGGAGGCGGTGGTGGCGGTGGTGGCGGTGGTGGCGGAGGAAGGGATTGACAGGCACTATGCACGTGTCCAGACGATTCAACTTCAGGATTCTCGGCCTCTCTCCGGCGGCTCTGGGTCTGCTCGTGACGGTTCTTGCGGCAACGCCGGCGCCGGCCCAGCAAACCGGCCCGGAGGAACTGGAAGAAGCTGACCTGGTGAGCGAGCTTTCGGAGTCTCACCCGTTCACGCCCGCCGTTTCCGAAAAGGATCCGTTCAAGCCTCTGATCACCAGGCCGAAACCGCCGGAGCCCGAGGTCCGGCCTCCGAAAGAGGAGAAGGCCTCTGAGCCGGTCGATCTCAAGCCGGTCATCCAGCCCCTCAGTCTCAGAGTTACCGGTATATGTGGGAACGAGAGTGAACGGCTGGCCATGATCGAGTTCAATCAAAAATCGTACGTCGTTTTTAAAGAAATGACGGTGGACGAATCGTTCAAAGTTGTCGATATCTTTTCTGACAAGGTCGTCGTTTACTCATTCAAGGAACAGATGCGTCGGACATTTCCGATCGGAGGTGGAAAAGAATGAATTCCACAGGTAAAACCAAGAATGGCCTCAAGTACACGGTTGTAGCCGCGGCCATGCTGGCGTCTCTCTGGGGACAGCCGGCGGTGGCGGAAGACAACATCTCGCTCGACTTCCGCGACACCGACATCCGCGAGATCATCAAGATCATCGCGCAGAAGTCGGGCACGAACATCATCGCGGAAAAGAGCGTCCGCGGAAACGTCACGGTTCGCCTGACGGACGTCTACTACGAAGAGGCCATGAACCTCATCGCCAAGACCAACGGGTTCGCCGTTCGCAAGATCGGCAACACCTGGATTCTGGCTGACGAGAAGAAGCTCATCGAAGCCTTCGAAAAGGGCCTGACGATCACCAAGCGCCTGCAGTATGCCAAGGCCGCCGATGTGAGCAAGATCATC
This sequence comes from Candidatus Ozemibacteraceae bacterium, assembly GCA_017998915.1. Taxonomy (GTDB): domain Bacteria; phylum Muiribacteriota; class Ozemobacteria; order Ozemobacterales; family Ozemobacteraceae; genus MWAR01. Next base: position 13,946 of record JAGOCE010000063.1, on the reverse strand, counting down.
GCCCAGACCATCAAGAAGGACGTCAAGGTCGCCACCGACGATCGCATCAACGCGGTCATCGTGTCGGGCGGCAAGGACATTCTCGACGAGGTCAAGAAGCTGATCGAGACGATCGACACGCCTGTCCACCAGGTCATGATGGAAGCGAAGATCGTCGAAGTGAAGACGACGGCAGCCAAGAAGCTGGGCTTCGCCTGGAAGACCGGCACCAAGGATGCCGCCGGCGAACTCGACGGCAGCCCGACCGTGTTCGCGACGAAGGAATACTTCGCCCAGAACCCCGACTCGAGCCTGTATCAGAACGGCTTCACCGGCCCGCAGGGCGAGTTGTTCGGGCTTGGCGACTTCTATCGTGACACCCTGCTGTTCCAGGCCACGTTGAACGCTCTCGAGCGGCACAGCGAAACCAAGATCCTCAGCAACCCGAAGATCTCGGCTGTTAACGGCCAGGAAGCGAACATCGTGGTCGGCACGAAGGTCATCTACCCCGGCGGCGCCGATCAGCCCCCGAAGGAAAAAGACACCGGCATCAAGCTCAAGATCACTCCGCGCATCAACGATGACGGTTACATCACGGTCGATGCCGAACCCGAAGTCTCCTTCGTTGAATCCTGGTCGAACAACGGCATGTATCCGGTCATCGGCACCCGTTCCGCCAAGACCCAGGTGCGCGTCCGCGACGGCGAAGAGATCCTCATCGGCGGCCTGATCCGCGACGAAGAGGGCCGTGAGAAGAGCAAGATTCCGCTGCTGGGCAACATTCCGATCCTCAAGTCGCTGTTCAGCTTCAACGGCAAGAACGGCGAGTCCCAGGAACTGATCATCCTGATCACCCCGCACATCATCGCGCAGAGCATCGAGTCCGCCGCCCCGACCAGCATCGTGCCCGAGGCCGGCAACGAGATGGAACCTGCCCCCAGGACGGCCCCTGCCGCCCAGCCCCAGCCCGCCGGCAACGCGGGTGACGCGTTCGACAACGCGTTCGACACCACCTTCTGATCCAATCTCCGACATCACGCCCCGGCTCCGGCCGGGGCGTTTTTTCATATCGGGCCGTATCGACCGAATGCGCGGGATCTCGTCTTTGACCGCAAGGGGGGGTTCGTGGTGAAATGGACATGTCTGCAGAACGAACGGAGGGATGACGATGGCCGAAACCAGGTATTTTCATATCCCGCGCAAGGGAAAGATCGCGAAGCTCTCCTCGCTCGCCGAGGCCCTGCAGTTCCAGAAGAAGGGCGAGTATGTCTGGATCGATCTGATCGACCCCGCCAGGGAAACCTTCGAAGAGCTGATCGAGCCGTTTGGCATCCATCAACTGAGCGTCGAGGACTGCCTCGATGACGACCAGATTCCCAAAACCGAGAACTTCGAAAAGAACACGTTCATTTTATTCAATTGCTATACATATACAAAAGAGGAACTGACGATCGATGAAGTCGATTTCCTGATCGGGGCGAATTATCTGATCACCGTGCGCGGCTTCAAGGTGCAGAATCCGTCGTTCTTCGACAAACTCGACGAAGCCGTGTTCCGCGGCATGTCCGAGGTGAACCGGGGTCCCGACTTCCTGCTGCAGCTGATTCTCGATTATATCGTCGATAAAAAATTTACAGTTATAGAATCAATCCAGGAAGAGGTCGACCGAATGGAGGAAAGCATCCTGGGCGAGAAGCCGGACTTTCAGCCCGAACACCTGATGCGGCTTCGCTCAACCCTGCTGACCCTCCGGAAAAGTCTGTTCAACGAGCGCGAGATCCTGATCAAGATCTGCCGCCGCGACTCGCCGTTCGTCAGCGAGAAAGCGATCTATTACTTCCGCGATATCTACGACCATCTCGCCAAGTTCTTCGAGTTCATCGAAATCAACCGAGAGCAGATCACGTCGCTGATGGAGCTCCATCTCTCGCTCACCAACGCGAGAATGACCCAGCTTTCGAACCAGACGAATCTGGTGATGAAGCGTCTCACCGCCATCACGACCGTCTTCATGCCGCTCACGCTGGCCTCGGGCATCGGCGGGATGTCCGAATGGTCGATGATCACCGGCCCCGAGAACTGGATGATTTCCTACCCCGTCTTCCTTGCGGCCATGGCTGTTCTCGGCGTTTTCAACTGGTGGCTCCTCCGGAAGCTCCAGTGGATCTGATCCCGCCGCTCGCAAACGCCCGCTAGGCGAAGCGGCTCCGCCGATACCGTTCGAGAGACTCCTGGACATCCGCAAGCGTATCCGAACCGAATTTGGCTAGGACGGCGGATGCCAGTTCGAGGGCAAGAACCGATTCGGCCGTGACGGCGAGAGCTGCAAGAGCCACGGTATCCGATCGATCGGTATTGAGGGGAACCCTCTCATGAGGCGGCTCGATAGAGGGGGATTCACCTGGCATGCCGCCAGGAAGAGGCTTCATCACGGCACGGACCACGAGTTGGGACCCGTTCGTCATGCCGCCTTCGAGGCCGCCGCACACGTTCGTGGGCCGGAACCAGCCTCGTGCTTCGTCCCACCGGATGGGGTCATGAGCCTGTGATCCCGGCAGGCGGCTCTGTTGGACGGCCTGGCCTATCTCGACGGCGTGAACGCCCGGCAGGCCCATCAGGATGGCGGCAAGCCGCGCATCGAGGCGACGATCGGCCTGCACGTGGCTGCCCAGCCCTGCAGGCAGGCCGTCGAAACGGATCTCGATCTCCCCGCCGAGCGTGTCGCCGGAGGTGCGCGTCTTGTCGATCAGCAGCGTCCATGGGATGACGACGTTCGGATCGGGCGTCAGGAAGCCTTCTCCGACCTCGTCTATCAGAGCCGTCAGCTCCGCGACGGTCGCCGTTTCGGGAATCGCGGCTTCCTGCGTTCCGATGCGCCGCACGAAGGCAGCCGACGTCATGCCGAGCTCCGAGAGCAGGGCCCGGGCTGGCACGGAAAGCGCGCATCGCATCGCCGTCTCGCGGGCCGAGGCCCGTTCACGGATATCACGGATGTCGTCGGTTTCATACTTCCGGGCGCCGGCAAGGTCGGCATGGCCCGGTCGCGGCGCGGAAACGGGTCTTTCACCTTCCGGTCGCGGCCCAAACAGGTCCATCGCGGCGGCATGTTTTAAATAGTCTTTATTATATATTACCATCGAGATGGGGCTGCCGATCGTGCGGCCGAACCGGATGCCCGAGAGAATCTCGACGGCGTCACGTTCGATGGAAGCGGCTCGGCTGCCTCTTCCATACCCGCTGCGTCGCCGGGTCAGGAGCTTTTGGAACGTCGTCTCGGCAACGGGCACGCCGGCCGGCATTCCTTCGAGGATGCCGGCAAGCGCCTTTCCATGCGATTCACCTGCGGTCAGCCAACGCAACATAGACGCCCAGCATACCGCCACGAAACGTCGGCCGCAACATTTCGGTCACGGCAAGCATGAAACTCCTCATGAATGAGCGGAAACGTGCCGAAGATTCGAGAGAGTCAGAAAAATCGAAAAAAATGTCGTTTTCCCCTTCGGGGAGTCTTCGCATTTGCCGATGTCCTGAGTAAGGATGAGCAAAACTATGCCTGTTCGAAACGAAATGCCGACACCGGAAGAAGCCGCAATGGTCGAGAAACTGCTCGGCCGGCCGGCCAAGCTTCCCTACCGCATCGCGACCCGGTGCGGAGACGGCACGCCGCAGGTCCTGCAGGCGGATCCGGTGTATCAGGAAAACGGCCGGTGGAAGCCGTTTCCGACCTTTCTCTGGCTCGTCTGCCCTCGGCTTCGGTATGAAGTCGCAAAACTCGAAGCGGCCCAGGAGGTCCAGATGTTTTCCAAAAGACTTGCTGAAGATGCGGGTTTCCGGGATCAGTTCATCGAGGGACAGCAGCTGCTGCAGAAGCAACGACGCGACCTGGCCGAGAAAATTGCGGGACGTCCGCTTCCCGACGACGTCGATTCGGTGCTTTCGGCGACGAATATCGTCGGCAGCCGGAGCATGTTCGGGGTGAAGTGCCTTCACGCGCATGTCGCCCAGAGCCTCAGTTTCGGCTCGAATCCCATCGGAGACGATGTCCTGGCTCGCGTCGGCCCGTGCGACACGTCCATGAACTGCCGCCAGGTGGTTCCGCTCCGATCTCACGGAAAGGCAAAACGATGATACGCGGCATCTACACGTCGGCGTCCTCGATGCTGGTGGAGACGATCCGCCAGGATATGATCGCCAACAATCTGGCGAACGTCGACACCGTCGGCTACAAGCGGGACCAGGGCGTGTTCAAGGAACTGCCAACGATGGTGCTCAACCGCGTCAACGACGACAAGCTGTATCCGCCGCGCCCGTTCGAGAAGGCGCCGAAAATAGGCAAGGTCGGAACGGGCGTCATCCTGGACGAATCCTACACGGATTTTTCCCTCGGGAAGCTGCAGTTCACCGACAACCGGCTGGACTGCGCGCTCGAGAACGCCAAGGCCTTTTTCCTGATGGAGACGCCAAACGGCATCCGCTACTCGCGCGACGGGGTGTTCACGGTGAACCAGGACGGCTACCTCACGAACATGAACGGCGATTTCGTGATGGCCGAGCCCGAGCCGCCGCGAAGCCTCGAGGACCGGCTTCTCGTCGCGGAAGACGGCACGCCGAACGCCGCGCTCGAGATCGCCCGCGTGCAGGTCGGGCCGACCGACAAGGCCACCCTCGATACCGAGGGCCGCGTGTTGGTGAACGGCGAGCCGCGATTCAGGCTCGTTCGCGGTATGGCCTCCGACCGTAAGGCGTTCCGCAAGGAGAACACGAACAATTTCACCCGCGCATACGGCGACGTGCAGCGCGCGGACGGGAAGGTGAAGGTCGGGTACGTAGAAAAGCCGAACTTCAGTCTCGTCGAGGAAATGGTCAAGATGATCGAGGTTTCACGCGCCTATGAAGCGAATTCCAAGTGCATTCAGGCGCACGACTCCCTGCTCGACAAGGTCGTCAACTCCGTCGGGCCGACTCGCCGCTGATGAATCACCAAACGGGAGGTAACCAGCCATGATGCGATCGCTGTGGTCCGCTTCGACCGGCATGAAGGGCCAGGAGATGAACATCGACGTCATCTCCAACAACCTGGCCAACGTCACGACGACGGGCTTCAAGAAAGACCGTGTCGATTTCCAGGACCTGATCTACCAGACGCTCAAGGAGCCCGGCACGCCGATCTCGACGGGGAACAACTATCCCGTCGGCATCCAGCTCGGCCACGGCGTTCGCCCCGTTGCCATCACGAAGATCTTCACGCAGGGCGAGTTCCAGCAGAGCGACCAGCCGCTCGACGTCGTCATCGCGGGCGAGGGCTTCTTCCAGGTGCAACTGCCCAACGGCGACATCGGCTACACCCGCGACGGCGCGTGGAAGCTCGACAGCAACGGCATGATCGTGACCAGCGACGGGTATTCCGTCCTGCCGAACATCACGATCCCACAGGATGCGCTGGGCATCAACATCACGCCGTCCGGCATCGTCGCGGCGAAGATGCCGAACCAGGCGGATCTCCAGGTGCTCGGCCAGATCGAGACGGCGGACTTCATCAACCCGGCCGGCCTCAAGTCGATCGGCAGAAATCTGTTCACGCCCACCGGCAGCTCCGGCGAAGCGATCGTCGGCATCCCCGGCACCCAGGAGCTCGGCGAGATCGAGCAGGGCTACGTCGAAATGTCGAACGTGAAGGTCGTCGAGGAGATGGTGAACATGATCGTCGCGCAGCGCGCTTACGAAGCGAACTCCAAGACGATCCAGACATCCGACTCGATGCTCCAGATCGCCAACAACCTGCGCCGCTGAGGAGCTTCTGACTGATGGCCCATCTTCGTCAGCCCACTGATTCCGGCATCCTGAAGCCGGCCGCACGTCTCGCGGGAACGGCCCTGCTGGCTCTGTGCCTCTCGATCGGCCCCGCCAATCTACCGGCCCGGGCGGCGACATCGCCGATGCTGCCGGTGAAATCGACGGTTCTCGTGACCGACGGCCGTGTCGACGCGTCGATGCTGGTCGGAAGCGATGCAGCGCCATCGGTGAAAGCGGCGCTGGCGAAAATTCCGGTCGGCTTCATTTCTGAGCCGCTCGGCTCGATCACTCTCCACCGAAATGACCTGAGCCGCAAGCTGGGAAGCTTCGCGACCATGTTCGAACTGCCCCAGCGCGTGCAGGTGCTGCGAAAAGGCGCGATGCTCTCCGGCGAGGAGATCGCCGCGAAGGTGCGCGAACTCTGTTTCGAACGCATCGAAAAGGACGTCGCCAGCGACGTTCATGTCGATCTTTCGAATCTCCCGCGCCACATCGTTCTTCCCGAGCCGCCCGAGAGCTGGACGCTGCTCCCGATGTCTTCCAACAGGCTCGGCATGAGGGTGTTCCAGTTCGAAGCCCGGTGCGGAGAAACGACGGTTCGGCAGATCATCCAGGCCGACGTTTCCAGAACCGTCCGGGTCGCAAAGCTCCGGCGGCTGGCGAAACGGGGCGAGTGCCTGTCGGCGAGCGACCTGATCGAGGAAACGATCCGGCTGCGCAACGATCAGCCCAACCCGGTCGTGGCGATCGGCGAAGTGGTCGGGAAACAGCTGGCGAACTTCAAATCCCCCGGCACCATCGTCCGGGCGGGCGATCTGGCCTCGGCCTGTATCCCCGAACCGAAGCAGAACAACGTTTCCAATACTCTACGGCACTCTGTAAAACCCGCCTCCGACGACCACGTCGAGTCGCCGGCCCTCCCTGGCGAAACCGGCCCCGAACCGGTTTCGGTCGAGAATACGTCGGGCGGGTATCTTGTCAGGAACGGAGACCAGGTCGAGTTCACGGTCAAGAGCGGCAGCCTGTGCCTGGTCGTGCCCGCCAAGGCCCTTCAGAACGGCCGCGTCGGGGAATCCATCCGGCTTCTCAACCTCCAGAACAAGCGCCCGATCAAGGGCATCATCACCTCGGAAGGAAAAGTGGAACATGTCGCGAACTAACGTTTCCCGCCTGCTTGTCGTCGCTCTCTTCGTCTGGGCGGCGTCGACCGTCTCGGCAGCCTCGCTCTGGCTGAACGGCCGCGATCTGTATTCTTCCCAGGGTGCCCACGAATTCAGGGCCGGCGACATCATCACCGTCGTGATCTCGGAAGAAGCGACGGCCCAGCAGGCGGCGACGACGAACGCGCAGGATGACGCGTCGGTCGAGGTCAAGTCCGAACCGCAGATTCCCTTCTTCAAGAAAGTCGTCAGCGAGTTCATCGGGAAAAACGAGATCAAGAACGCCTGGAAAGGCAACGGCACGACGACCCGCTCCGGCAAGCTCGCCGGAACCGTCACGACGACGGTGATGGAAGTGCTGCCCAACGGCAACCTGCTTCTCGAAGGCAGCCGCTCGATCCGGGTCAACCGCGAAACACAGGTTCTGCGGGTGAAGGGCATCGCCCGGCCGCGGGACATCAATGCCAGCAACCAGGTCAAATCGAGCCTGCTCGCGAATGCAGAAATCAAGTATGACGGCAAGGGGTCGGTCGGCTCGACGCAGAAGCCGGGCCTGATGACCCAGATAACGCAGTTCGTTTTCTAACGCCTCCTCACTTGGTGAATCGGGCTTCCCTTCCGGCAGCCCGATTTTTTTCGGCCGGAAAACGGCGGCGGGCTCTTCGGGATGAGCGGCCGCGTGCCGATACATTTACTGGAGCAGAGTGTTTCCGCCCCGTTCGATCATCTTGTTTTCCGAGGAACAGACCGTGAAACGAATGTATGCAGGCAGATGCGGTTCGGTTGTCGCCCTGGCCCTGGCCGGCGTGCTGGCGTTCGGCGACGCGTGTCCGGTGTGGGCCGAGGCCCAGGTGCGCATCAAGGACATCGCCCGCATCAACACCGCCCGCGAGTATCAGGTTCTCGGATACGGTCTGGTGACCGGTCTCGACGGCACCGGCGACAAGACGGCCATGAGCACGGAAATGATGAAGGGCATGCTCCAGAACATGGGCATGGAGATCGATGCTTCGGCCATCCAGACGAAAAACTGCGCTGCCGTCGTCGTGACGGGGATGCTGCCGGCGTTCGGCAAAACCGGTGAATCGTTCGACGTGACCATCAGCTCGATCGGCGACTGCAAGAGTCTCCAGGGCGGCGTTCTGCTCCCGACGCTCCTGAAGGGCGGCAACGGGCAGGTGTATGCGGTCGCGCAAGGCAATATCTCGATCGGCGGTTTCCAGGCTGGAACGGCCGGCGGGGGCGGTGCGGGCGGAAACGTTCCGCAAAAGAACCATCTCACGGTGGCGCAGATTCCGAACGGTGCCATTCAGGAGCAGGAAGTCGGGGACGTGTTCGGGCAGGACGGCATATTCAGCCTGGTTCTCCAGCGCAAGGACACGGCGCTTTCACGCAAGGTGAAGGAGACGATCGATCGCAAGTTCGGCGAGGGCTGGGCGAAGATTTCCAACCCGGGAACCCTGGACCTGTCGATTCCGAGCAGTTTCAAGGATGATCCGGTCAGCTTCGCCGCCGCGATCGACGAGCTGACGCTGACGATCGAAGAACCGAACCGCGTCGTCATCAACGAGCGCACGGGCACCGTCATCGTCGGCAACAAGGTGCGCATCAACAAGGTCGCCATTTCACAGAGCGGTCTGAAGATCGAGATCGGCGACAATGCACAGCGCACCCCTGCCGGCGGCGGCGCAAAACAGCAGCCCAAGAGCGGAAGCCTCCTGGCCATACAGGGCGAAACGACGGTCGATGATCTCGTCTCCGCCCTCAACAGCGTCGGTGCCTCGCCCAAGGATCTGATAGCTATCTTTCAGGCTATTGAAGCCGCTGGAGCTCTGAACGGCGAGCTCAAGATCATGTGACGCAGAAAAATTTTCCCGTGCCTTGATCTTTTCGGGAGGGTATGCTATGGTTTGTCGTCTTCTGCTTCCCCCCTCTCCCCCAAAGATTTGTATCTTGGAAATTTTCCAGGAGATGAACGCATGATCAATATCGAGGATCGGGATCTCGCCAACCAGCACTTTGACCGCGGCCTGTCGTTCGACATGCGCGGCAAACTCACCGACGCCATCACCGAAATGGAGAAGGCCGTCAAACTCGACCCCCTGTTCGCCGAGGCGTATAACAAGCTCGGCGACTTTTATATGAAAAAGGGGCTCATCGCGCAGGCGGTCGAGATGTTCAAGAAATCGAGCGAACTCAAGCCCGAGGTCGAGAACTCGCATTTCGATCTCGGCTGCGCCTACGCCCATCTCGGGCGCCATTCCGAAGCGCTCTACGAGTTTCAGAAGGCACTGAGCATCGACCCGAAGCATTTCGAGATCTACGGCCGCATGGGCCATGTGTATCTCGAGATGGCGATGTACGGCGAAGCGATCGAAAACCTGAAACGTGCCCTCGTGAAAGATCCGGGCGACGTCATGGCCCGATTCATGCTCGGCCAGGCGCTGATGCAGGTGAACCACCCGATCGAGGCGATCCAGCAGTTCGAGAAGGTGATCGAGCACTACTCGAACCTGGTCCGGTTCAAGAACCGGTATGCCGAGGGCCACTACTACATCGGCCGCAGCTACTTTTTCCTGCAGCAGCACGAGAAGGCCGTCGAATATCTGCTCAAAGCCGTCGAATACGACACCGACGAGATCGATTTCCATTACAGCTTCGGCATGCTCTACAGTGATGCCGACGCGTTCTTCGCCCTCGCCGAGGCACAGCAGGCGACCGGCGATTATGCCGCCGCGCGCGAGAACCTGCGCAAGGCCGTCGAGCTCGAGCCGAAGAACGAGCGGTTTCGGGCTCTTCAGCAGAAACTGAGCTAGGAGCGTCGTTTGGAAAGCATTCGCCGGTTGACGAATCCGTCGGGCGTTTCTGCCAAAGCAGTTGTGCCCGGCTACGACCGGCTGTCCGACGACAAGAAGAACGAGCTGAAGAAGCTCGAATCGGCCTGCAACGATTTCGAATCGATCTTCGTCATGCAGATGATGAAGGAAATGCGGAAGACGGTGCACAAGACCGGCCTCGTGAGCGGTGGCATGGCGGAAAATATATTCACCGATATGCTCGACCAGGAACGGTCGAAGAACGCTCCGGTTGGCGTCGGGCAGATACTGTTCAAGGAGCTGGCACGTGCCATTGTCCCGCCGACGAGAAAACCCCGCTGAACCCGGGAAGGATACGAAGGATACATCGATGCAACAGGTCACCGCGCCCATTCACCCGACAGAACCCACGAAAGGGGAAACCGTTGTGGACGAGTCAGCCCTGACGTACCTCAAACTCTGCGAGGAGCCGGTGAAAGGTCTTCGGCTGATCGCCAAGGAGTTCAACATCCTCGGGGCAGAGAAAATGAAAAAGGACCAGATGATCCGGGCCATTCTCCGCGAGCATCTGAACCGACAGGGCCTTGCCCTCTCCGAAGGCACCCTCGAGATCCTGCCGGACGGCTACGGTTTCGTCCGCACCCGCAGCTACATCCAGAACGACGACGACGTCTACGTCTCGCCGTCGCAGCTCAAGCGGTTCGGCCTGATGAACGGCGACCATGTCATCGCGCAGGTGCGTCTGCCGAAGGACGACGAGAGCTACCATTCGCTCCTGCGCATCGAAGCCGTGAACGGCCTCAGCCTCGAGCAGCTGTCGAAGCGCATGAACTTCGAAGACGGCGTGCCGGTTTTTCCGACGAACCGGTTCACCCTCGAAACCAGCGACGGCGACACCTCGATGCGGGTCTTCGATCTCATCTGCCCCATCGGAAAAGGCCAGCGCGGCCTGATCGTCGCTCCGCCGAAAGCCGGCAAGACGGTTCTGCTCAAGAAACTCGCCAACGCGATCATCGCGAACCATCCCGAAGTCCTGATGCTGATCCTGCTGATCGACGAGCGGCCCGAGGAAGTCACCGACATGCGCCGCTCGGTCGATGCCGAAGTCGTCGCCTCGACGTTCGATGAACATATCAGTCACCATATTAAAGTTTCCGAGCTGCTCCTGGAAAAAGCGAAGCGGTACGTCGAGCTCGGCCGTGACGTCGTGATCCTGCTCGACTCGATCACGCGCCTGGCCCGCGCCTACAACATATCGGTCCCGTCGGCCGGCCAGACCCTCACCGGCGGCGTGAATCCGTTCGCCCTTCACAAGCCCAAGCGCTTCCTGGGAGCGGCCCGCCAGATCGAAGGCGGCGGCAGCCTGACGGTCATCGCCACGGCGCTGATCGACACCGGTTCCAAGATGGACGAAGTCATCTTCGAAGAGTTCAAGGGCACCGGCAACATGGAACTCCATCTCGACCGCAAGCTCTTCAACAAGCGCGTCTTCCCCTGCATCGACGTGAAGATGTCCGGCACGCGCAAGGAAGAACTGCTGATGAACGCCGAGGACCTCAACAAGGTCATCATCCTGCGGCGTGCCTTCGAAGAGAAGGGGAACCAGGAAGTCATCGAAATGCTCGTGAAGAGCATCTCGGCCACGAAGAGCAACACCGAGTTCCTCTCGCTGATCAACCCGAACTACAAAGGCTCAGGGAAGAGCGGCAACTGATGCAGGAACCCGTCATCCGCCCCCTGCCCCGTCACGTACGGTATGCGCTGATTCTGGTCGCGTTCATCGGCCTCCAGATCCTGCCGCCCGACCCAGCCGTTTCGTCGTTCGAGGTGAAGGGAACGTTTGCGGTTACGCCGCTCTGGAAGACCGTCGTTTCCGAGCTTTTTTGCATGGCGCGCCGGCATGCCCCCTCCCTGGAAGAAACCCTCGTCGCCCTCGCCGGCGATAATAATACCAAAAGCTATAAAATAGCGAACGTTTCAAGCCGCCAGTATTCGGACTCCGACCTTTTCTGGCCGGTGAGCGGGGAGATCTCCTCCGGATTCGGCATGCGCAAGCACCCGATCACCCGCCGCTCCTCCTTCCATACCGGCATCGATATCCGTTCGAGGAACGGCACGGCCATCACCTGTCCGATCGACGGGGTCGTCGTATCGGCCCGCCGCGCCGGCGCCATGGGGCGAGAAGTTCGCATCCAAAGCGGCAACATGACGCTCGTGTTCGGCCATCTTTCCGCCTATCGGTGCACGGTCGGCCAGCGGATACGCGCAGGACAGCTTCTCGGCCTGGTCGGCAGCTCCGGACGCACGACGGGACCGCACCTGCATTTTGCCATCAAGAACGGCGGCCGCTGGGTCAACCCGATCCCGTATCTGATGGCACGACGCCTTGCCAGCCGCTGAGAAGGCTGGTTCGGAGCAAACCGGCATGATCGGCTCTCGAACGGGGGCAGGCGCGAGGAATCTCGCGTTCCTTTTCTTCATTGCCATGAGTTGCAGCGCCAGCGCTGCCGAGCCAGTCCATCCCGTCGAGCCGCGCGGACTCCATGACGCCCCGACGATTTCCGAAAACGCCCTCACGGCGTATGAAGAAGGGTATCGGCACTACCGGGCCGGCAGATTCGACGACGCGATGCGCTGTTTCCAGGAGGCGCTCAAGCGCGAGCCGAATCTCATGAAGGCCCATTACTGGCTCGGCAAGCTGTACCGTGAAATGGGGCGGCTACGCGAGGCCGACTTCCACTGGGAGGAAGTGCTGAGACTTCAGAAACTCGTCCGGGAACGGCGTGAGGCCCTGAGCATCCAGACGAACGAGTATCCGGCGCTCAGCCAGCTGAAACAGACCCGCAGACGCCAGGAAGAGGCCGAAGAATCGTTCCAGGAAGGCAAGCACCTCCTCAAGGAGGGCCACTGGGAAGGCGCGGTCGCCTGCATCAAGAAGGCGGTCGGGCTGTATCCGGCGAATCCCGATTACCAGAAGCTGCTCGCCCGCCTCCTGTGGGACCGCAATGACCGCCAGGCCAGCGCGAAGGCCTATGTCGACATGCTCGATCTGCACCGGGACGTCGACCGGGACCTCATCGACGAGGCGACCGACCGGCTCGTGAAGGCGGGTTGGCACAAGGAGGCCGCCCGCATTCTACGCGAAGCCGCGCGGCGATTTTCCGGCGATCCCGTGCTTCAGCAGCGGCTTTCCTCGATCGAGGACCGAGGCGATGCGAAGCCCGTCTCGTCCGGCACCGTCATCGATCGGTCGCGTGGGCTGGTGATTCTCGACATCGGGCTTGAGTCCGGCCTGACACTTGCCGATGAGTATACATTGAAGCTGCATTCGTTCCGGCCCGGCGAGTCGATTCTCGACCCGAAAACCGGCCGGGTCATCGGTCGGCACCCCGACACGGTGACGGCGGATCTGCTGGTGACCAAGGTGTTCGCACGATCGTGCTGGGCACTGATCCGCCAGGACCACGGAAGCGGCGTGAAAGCGGGTGATTTGATTGAAGTCCAAAGCGGCGAGCGGTGACGGCACCAAGCTGATAGCGGCGAACAAGCGCGCGTTCCACGAGTATTTCATTCTCGACAAGCTCGAAGTGGGGATCGCCCTCGTCGGCTCGGAGTTGCGTCCGTGTCGTGAAGGCCGGGTCAACCTCAAGGACGGGTATGCCGAGGCCGAGAACGGCCAGTTGTGGCTGAACGAAGTCCATATCGGTTCGAATCCCTTCTCGAACAGGCTCGATCACGCACCACTGCGTCGCAGACGGCTGCTTGCGCACAAACGCGAGATCCTGAAGCTGCAGCAGAAGCTGAAAGTCATGGGGCACACCCTCATTCCCCTCCGGATGTATTTCAAGAAAGGGAACGTCAAGGTCGAGCTGGGCCTGGCCAAAGGCAAAGCCCAGTATGACAAGCGGGAAACGATCGCGAAGAAGGACCTCAAGCGCGAGCTCGACCGCGAGATGAGCGAGAGAAGGCGATGATGTCGAACCGTTTCCGGCGCTCCTGGCGCCATACTCTTGCCGCCGGCGCGGCGGTCGTCCTGTTCATGGCCGGGCCCTCGTTCGCCCAGGAAGGTGAACGTTCGAAGGGCTACATCAATGCCCGCGAGTTCGCCGAATCGCAGGGAATCGCGTATCAATGGTTCCCCATGCAGAAGACCCTCGTGCTGACGCGCGACGGCCGGACGATGCGCCTGACGGTGGGC
>JAGOCE010000064.1 GCA_017998915.1 Candidatus Ozemibacteraceae bacterium | reverse complement strand
GGTGCAGCGGGGTTTCCCCGGCAAGGGTTTTCGCGTTCACGTCGGCTTTCGCCTCGAGGAGCATCTGCATGATCGACGTGTGGCCGTCCGCCGCCGCCATGTGGAGCGGGGTTTCGCCATGCTCACTTCGCGCCTCCCGGTTTGCTCCGGCTTCCAAGAGTAGCTTGACCACGTCATCTTTGCCGTCGTGCGCCGCCAGGTGCAGGGCCGTTTCACGCTTTTTGGAAATTCCCTCGATGTTGGCGCCGGAATCGATGAACAGCTTCACGATATCGACATCCCCGCGCGCGCAGGCCTGATGGAGAGGCGTCCAGCCGAACTCGTCGGGGAGATCGGCTCTGGCCCCACGCTGGAGCAGTTCGACGGCGATTTCGAACGAACCGACGTTCGCGGCAAAATGGAGCAGGGTCTCATCGTGATAATTGCGTTTCTTGGCGCACTCGGGTTCCTGCGTGAGGTACATTCGAACAGCCTCGACATCCCCGTGTTCGATGGCCTGCGTCAATTTTTCCCACATACGATCCTCCCGACCAGATACGGATTTTCAGGCGAACATCCCAACGCCAGCAGTCATCGGCGCAGGCGCACATGCGCGATTTCAACGCCGACCGATGAGGGAAACCCGTCTGTAAAGAACCTTCTCACGCAACGACCGTCCAGAGCGACGGCCCATCTCTGACACCAGTATACCCGAAATCCCTCCCGCATGCCAAAATCCCAGACAGCAGGGCAAGACCGCCGTTCTTCATTTGCCCCTCCCAGCTCAGGGGAGTATAGTTACAGAAAATGAGAAGTGAGTTTCGATGGATGAGAGGAGCAGATACATGTCGGAGATTCGGCACAATCTGTTGACGGGCGAGTGGGCGGTGATCGCGCCCGAGCGGGCAAAGCGGCCTGGGGACCTGGCGAAGCCGAAGCAGCAGGCGGAGATTCCGGCCTATCAGGAGTCGTGCCCGTTCTGCCGGGGCAACGAGCACCTGACGACGGAAGAGCGATTCCGTCTGTGTTCCGATGACGGGAGTTGGCTGGTCAGGTCGGTGCCCAACAAGTTTTCGGTGCTGTCGGCGGTCGGCGAGGTCGCGCCGCGCAACGAACCGCTGGGCGAGACCGTGAGCGGCGTCGGCCTGCACGAGGTGATCATCGAGACGCCGTTGCACAACCGTCCCCTGGCCCTGTTCCCGCCCGAGCATGCGGAAAAGTTGATCTGGACGTATCGGGAACGGTTCCGGGCTTTTTACGCCGATCCGCGGATCAGGCATGTGATCCTGTTCAAGAACCACGGCGACGAATCGGGCGCGTCGCTTCAGCACCCGCACTCGCAGGTGGTCGGTCTGCCGATCGTTCCCGGCCAGGTCCACGAGCGGGCCGACGCGGCTCTGCATTATCAGATGCAGAACGGCGACTGCCTCGTCTGCCGCATGATCGCGGAAGAGAAGCTCGCCGGCACGCGAATGGTCGAGGAAAACGACGTTTTCACGGCCTTCATCCCCTTCGCGGCCCTCTCCCCCTTCCACATCTGGATCTTTCCGAAACGACACGCCGCCTGTTTCGCGACCCTCGAAGACGCCCATCTGAGGCCGCTCACGCAGATTCTCCAGACGATTCTCGGCAAGATCTACACGTCGCTCAACAACCCGTCGTTCAACTTCGTCGTCCGCTCGCTCGCCGTGAAGGACGCCGGCGCGACATATTTTCACTGGTATATATCGATCATCCCACGGGTCGGCAAAGCCGCCGGCTTCGAACTCGGAACGGGCATGTACGTGAACCCGAGCATTCCGGAAACCAGCGCGCAGTTTCTTCGCGAAGCCTCCCCTCCCCCGATCACCTCATCATAAGAAAACCGGCCACAGGGGTTTCTCGCGGGGGACATCACGATGCGCACCCACCCCGATTGGGTTGACGGGGCGGATTTCGAACCCGCCCCTCCGTGAAGAACGCCGGCCGGTGGTGGGCCCGGGACGCGGGGAATGTCATTCCGGCGCGGAATCCCAGGGGTTGGCGGGTTGGTCGTTGATGAAAACCCAGAAATGCTGATCGGGCGGGATCTCGCCGTATGCCCAGAAGTTCCAGCCCCAGCCGTCGTGGAACTCGGCCATTTCCCAGCCCGGCCCGAGCTGTTCCTGGATGATCCGGATGGCTTCCTCGAGGGACGTCAGCCTCGTGCCCTCCACGGGTTTCGTCAGGGTGACCACGCCGCCCGACCACTGGTAATACTCGCTTTCGATCACCAAGTTCTCGGGTTTGGGCAGTTTTTTCCGTTTGATGGCCAGAATGGGGAGAGAAGCGGTGCAGGGCGTATCGCCCCTGTACGCGTTGCTCGCATCGTGAATGCCGACGCACGACAGGTCACCGTCCTGCTTTTTCAGAACCCACGTCAATCCACGCCGGGTCTTCTGCCGTTTCGGTTCGATGACGCCTTCCGCAGGTTCCTGCGCCTGTATGGCCAGGGAACAGAACATAAGAACGATCGCCATAATATATCTTATACTACTCATGTATTCACCTCTCCTCGCTTGGGTCATTGTGTCGTGAGACGCAGAAGGCGGGCGAGGGCGTCGAGCGCGGCGGGAATTCGGTTTTCATCGGATTCGAGCGGGTTCGAGAGCTGGCGGATGTCCTCGATGATCTCGAGCATGTCCTTCGCCTTCGCCGGGTCGGTCTGCGTATACTCCTGGTAGGCCTCGATCGGGGTGAGGGTCCGGCCGTCCTTCATCCGGATGCATTTCACCTTCTCGAGGAAGCCTTTCGCGTCGAGAATGAGAAAATACGAGATGGCCCGGGCCGGGTCCTCGATATAGTCCGTCCCTTCGAGGGCCGGGGCATACGTTTTCAAGGCGTCTTTGGCGATCTCGTTGATCGTTCGTCCGTCGTTCGCAAGCCGCATCCGGCCGAGCATCTCGATCATCTGGCGGTGCCGTTCCCGTTCCATCGCCGGATCCCGTTTCTGGCGGTTCCGGAAATAGTCGCGCGCCTGGATCAGCCGTTCGATGACCGGTGCGCTCAGCTTCGGGTCGCGCAGCCCCTTCAGCACTTCCCTGGCCGACCGGCCGCTTTCGTCCATCCAGGTCATGAACTGATCGGATTTCTCTTTCTGCATGCAGTGGAAGCAGCGTTCCCGGCCCAGGAGGGTCGGCGCGCCGCACTCCAGGCAACGCCCGTTCCGGACGTTTTCTCCGAGCTCGCTCCAGGTCCTGCTCGCCCAGTCCTGGATGCCGCCGGTCCCGGAGGCAATCCCGTCCTTCACGGGAAGCGCCCACGAGGCAATCCGCTCTCCCCACCGGGACATCGTCGATTCGGAGGCCGTCTGCGTCCCCCAGTCGCCGGGAAACGACGCGACGTTCCAGTTCCGATACCACGACGTTTCCGAAGCACCGCCTCCGGCGCCCTCCACCTGTTCGGCCATGGTGGCGACATCGGCGACAGCAGAAAGCGCCTGAAAGAAATGAAGACTAATATATATCATTATAAATATGCGTCTTCCGTTCATGCTTTCCTCTTCACGCTTTATCGGGGCGTCTCCTCACTGTGACTCGTCGAATCTCCAGTACCAGATGTCGTTGAAATGGGTCGCCCTCCAGCGGAGGTTCCGGTCCAGGATGACGTCTCCGGGCGGAAGGTCGGACCGAAGGACGCGGCAGGGGTTCGTTCCGATGCCGTCGGCGATCTCGTCGAGCGGCAGACGGGCCTTCTCATGCAGGATGGGTATACAATCGACGAGACTCTTCCCGCCGCCGAACAGGTGGCCGCCTACGTAGGTGCAGCGGCCGTCACGGATCTCCAGGCGCGTCCCGTAGGCGTCGTATTCCCCGTTCGGGAGTCCGAGCGGACAGACGCCGTCCGAGACGAAGACGAGGTGTTCGGGACCGAGAATGCTGCTCGTCATGGCAACGATATCGGGTGATACATGAATACCGTCTGCGATCAGTTCGACCATGACGTCATGATAGGTGAACACCGCGGATACGGGCGACGGATCGCGGTGGGTGAAGGGTTTCATCGCGTTGAACAGGTGCGTGACGTGGTCGACGCCCGTCTCGAGCGCCCAGAGCGCCGTACGGTGGTCGGCGTCGGTGTGGCCAAGCGCCGTTCGAATGCCGTGCTTGGGAAGTTCCGCAATCAACTCCGCGGCGCCGGGCAGTTCGGGGGCGACCGTCACCAGCCGGATCAGCCCGGATGCCTGTCTCTGCCATCGACGCACGGCGTCGATGTCGGGTTTCAACAGGAGGGTTTCCGGATGCGAGCCCCGGCGAGCGGGCGAGAGAAACGGTCCTTCGAGGTAGATGCCCAGGATGGCGGGCGGCTTCTTCCGCCGCGCCGCGACGGCTGCGATGTCGGCGAGCGCTTTCATCCGCTGCTCCTCAGAACAGGTGATCAGCGTGGCGACGACGCCGGTCAGGCCCGTCGGGATGAACGCGTCGAGCATCGCCTCGATGCGGTCTGGATCGCCGAAGCTGAAATCCCAACCGAACCCGCCGTGGATATGCAGATCGATCAGAGCCGGGAATCTGTATCCATCGATTTTCGGTTCTTCAGGCGGCGTCGGCATGGTCAGGTCGCAGATCGACCGTCCTGCCAGGAACTCCGGCGGGTGGGGCCCGCTGCGAACACCCGATGTCATGCGTTCACTCCTCCTCCGCGCCGGCCGTCGCGGCCGGCTTCGCTCATGAGGTTCCCGGCGGAAATCATCATCGGCCGCCGGTTCAGAAAAAACGGAACCGTCTCGATGCCTCGGTCGCGCAGAAGCCGGAGCATCTCGAATACGCCCGTTCCGACGCTGTTGGGGCGATGCGCATCCGAGCCGATCGTCACCCGCCTTCCACCGAGCTCGATGTATCGTTCCAGAATTTTTTCCGAAGGATGCATGTGGCCCACCTCGTATCGCCTGGCCGAGGTGTTCAGCTCGAGACACTTGTCGTTCGCGATCAGCCAGGTCAGCACCGCATCGAGCTTTTCCGCATGGGCCTCGGACGGCGCCGTGCCGCGCGTGGCATCGTATCGGGAGAGGATGTCGAAATGGCCGAGCGTGTCGAAATCGGGGCAGGCCTTCATGCTGGCGAGCGTGTCGTCGAGAAAATCGCTCCAAGCCGTTTCGACGCTCCGGCCGCGGTGAAACGATCCGTCGGCGATGTCGAGCCCGCAGGCGCGGTGCATCGAGGCGATCACGAAGTCGAAGTTTCGCCCCCGGAGAAACGCGGCCACCTGCGGGGCATGGCAGACCTGGATGCCGAGTTCGACGCCGATGCCGAGGCGTATGCCCCATGCGTTGTCGCGACATCGTTCGAGAGCGGGCAGATACGTGTCGGGATCGATGCAGGGGTCGGAGGGCGCGAAATCGGCGTGGTCGGTGATGGCCAGATAGCGAATTCCGACCGCCGCCGCGGCTTCGAGCACGGTTTCCGGGTGGGCTGTTCCGTCCGATGAAAATCGGGTATGGTTATGCTGATCGATCATCTCGTTTCAGTATACCATTGACGTGAGTCACGGTTCATCGAAGGGGGAGCGGTATGGTGTCGCAGTTCTTCAGTCTTCACGACAAAGCGGTGATCGAAGGCTTCCTGCGCCGGAAGACGGATCTCCACCTCTACGAACTCGGCGACCTCGACGACTTTTTCTGGCCCCGCACCATCTGGTTCGCCGACGCGAAGGCGCCGCCCATCTCGGCCGTCTGCCTGCTGTATCTCGGCCAGTCGCAGCCCACCCTTCTCGCCCTCGGCGACATTCCTCCGCTCGTCACGCTTCTCAGGAACATTTCCGACCTTCTTCCCGGCTGGTTCTACGCGCACGTCTCGCCCGGCGTCGAAGCGGCGTTCGACGGGGCGTTCCAGCTCGAGCCGCACGGGGACCATCTGAAGATGAGCCTGAACTACCCGACGAAGCTGCTGGACACGTCGCCCCCGCGCTCGGAGCGTCTGGGCCCCGAACACCTGCCCGAAATTCTCCAGTTATATCGCGAGAGCTATCCGGGCAACTGGTTCGACCCGCGCATGCTGGAAACCCGCGAGTATTTCGGCGCCCGCGAGGAAGGGCGCCTGGTCAGCATCGCGGGAATTCACGTCTTTTCACCGGTTCTCAAGGTCGCCGCACTCGGCAACATCACCACCGCCTCATCTCACCGCAAACGAGGGCTGGCAACGGCCGTCACCCGCGAACTCTGCCTCTCGCTCATGAAAAAGGTCGATAACGTCGGCCTGAACGTCGCGGCCGACAACCATGCCGCCATCGCCTGCTACCGCAAGCTGGGCTTCGAGGTATCGGCCCCTTACCGAGAGTTCAGCGTCCACAGAATCCGTTGACCGGCTTCACTCAGGGAGACGTCTGCGGAGGCGATTTTCCCGGAGCCGAGAGGGAATCGATTCCTGGTTGAAGCTTGATTTTCTCGACGGTGCAGGGCGGGCGCTGGGGTGAGGAGACGAAGTTCGAGAGAAACTCGCCACGGTCGGTCTCGATCCGGAACCGGATCCAGCGCACCCGCCAGTTTCGGACGTGCCGTCCGGCGACCTGGCGCTGGCGCTCGGCGCATCTGCGCGCCTGGCCGGGGGGGATCACGATCGGCTCGTCGTTTTCCAGCCATTTTTCGCCGGCCGCATCGAGCCGGTGGCCGGTCCAGGTATCGGCCGTCACGTTGCTCACGGTGAGGGGCAGGCGGAAATCGTCGTTATGGACGTCGAGATACTCTCGAACGAGGAAGCGGCCGTCTCCGAGATCCAGGTTGTCCGCCACGGCGATGGCCCGCACAAGAGGCGAAGGGACGGAGGGAAACGGACCATGCCACGTTTCGGCCGACGCAATCGCGG
Source organism: Candidatus Ozemibacteraceae bacterium (assembly GCA_017998915.1). Taxonomy (GTDB): domain Bacteria; phylum Muiribacteriota; class Ozemobacteria; order Ozemobacterales; family Ozemobacteraceae; genus MWAR01. Next base: position 8,342 of record JAGOCE010000064.1, on the reverse strand, counting down.
CGGCAAGGGCCATCATGCATACAATACCATATACTAATGCCAGAAGCCGGACAGGCGGCCGTCGGAGACGGCCGCCTGTGAAAGACACGTTCGCGATCAGCCGGCAGCCTTGATCTTCGCGGCGATCTCGCGGCCGAGCGCGCGGCAGGCATCGAGTTCGGCCGCGTGCGGGGCGAACTGGGCGCGGACGGCCGGCACGGCGACGGTGAACCCGGCGCCGCCGAGGATCTCCTCGATCCGTTTCACGGCCTCGCCGCTCCAGCCGTAGGTGCCGAACGCGGCGCACAGTTTTTTCTGGAATCGGAGGCCCCGGATCATCTCGAGGTGGGGCATGATCGTCGGCATCAGCCCGTTGTTCAGGGTCGGCGAGCCGACGATGAGGGCTTTCGACCGAAGAATCTCCGTCATGACATCATTGAAGTCGGACACGCCGGCCGAGAAAAGCCGGTAGGTCACGCCTTCCTGCGCGAGGCCTTCGCAGACCGTCAGGGCCATCTTCTCGGTGTTTTTCCATATCGAGTCATACAATACGACGGCGGATTGTTCACAACTGCCGGATGACCACTCCATGTATTTCTTCACGATCTGGGCCGGGTCCTTGCGCCAGATCATGCCATGGCTCGGACAGATCATCTCGATCGGCCAGTTCAGGGCGAGAAACTCGTTCACCTTGCGGGTGATCTGGCCGGAATACGGCGTGAGGATGTTGGCGAAGTATTTTTCCGCCTCCTGCCAGAGCGAGCACTGATCGGCCTCGTCGGCGAAGCGCGACGCATGGGCGTAATGCTGGCCGAACGCGTCGTTCGGGAACAGGATCTTCTCCTCGGGGCAGTAGGTGAACATCGAGTCGGGCCAGTGGAGCATCTGAGCCTCGAAGAACTTCAGGCTGCGCTTTCCGATGTTCAGGGTCTCGCCGGTCTTGACGACCTTCAGGTTCCAGTTGCCTGGATAAAACCGCTTGATCGAGGTCTCGCCGCCCTTGCTGCAGATGACGGTCACCTTCGGATTCTTCGCGAGCAGCATCGGAAGGGCACTTCCATGGTCGGGCTCGGCGTGATTCACGATGATATAGTCAATCTTATCTATCGGAACGATCTTCTCGACGTCGGCAATGAAGGCGTTGGCATGCGTGTATTTCACCGAGTCGATCAGGACGGTCTTTTCGTCCCTGATCAGGTAGGCGTTGTAGCTGGAGCCCTTGCGGATCGACAGTTCGTGGCCGTGAAAATGCTCGAGGCCCCATTCGATGGCGCCCACCCAGTGGATGTCGGGTCGGATCAGAGTCATGCGTCTCTCTCCCTTCGGGATTATTTTCAAACCGCATCAGGGTACGCAGAACCCCTCTTTTCCGTCAACACCCCTTTGTACATCCGCGCCTTCGCCCGATATAGGGGCTGATGGCGCACTTCACAGGCGATGATCCTTTCCTCCCCGTCATGCAGGCATCCATGGGAGACGGCGGCGAGGAAACGCTCCTGCTCGACGACCGGGAAACGGGCGAGCCCGGCTCGCCCTGGCTTTCCCTGGGCGGCGACCTGCTCGCCTGCCTGACCGACCGGTCGAGTCTCCGGGCCTTCACGCGGTCGAAGAACCTGCCGACCCCCGACGGCGCGGCGGCAGCCACGTTCGACCAGCTCAGCGCCTGGATCGTCCGGCGGCAGAAGTTCCCGCTGGCCCTGAAAAGCTGTCGCAACGCCTCGAACGGCGCCGGTATCTTCCGCATGGAAGGATTCAGGGAGTTGACGGGATTCTACGAAAAAATCCAGGCGTTCGAGGCCGGGCCGGTTCTCGTCGAGGAGTGGATCGAGCCCCGGGCGCTGATCGAGGTGAGCGTCGCCGGGAGCGGCCTGACGCTGATGAGCCAGGTCGGCCTTGACCGCACGCTGTCGGCACGCTGGTCCTGGCGCATGTTCCCCCTCAGATTGCCACAGGTCTACAAAGCCGGCGTGGAGAATATCCTCACGGCTTTCGCTCCGCTCCTGAACCGGAAAGGAACGCTCCTCCGCTTCACGATCGCGCTGACGGACGACAAACGGGCGGTCCTGCTCTCGGTCAGCGGCTGCGCAAACCGCATCGAGTATTATCCCGGCTGGTGCGAAGCGGCGGGAGTTCAACCGCTGGCACGGCATCTCTTCACACCGCCTGCGCCCGCCAAGCCGTCTGGAACCATCGGGCGCCTCCAGTTTTTCCGGAATCCCGACAAGGCCTCGCGGTTCCCTACGGAACTCCCCGCGCCGGCGGCAAAGATGGGTGTGCGAACCTACGCGGCCGTCGGGCGCTATGCGGCGGCCCTGCTCGCCGGATCGGACCCGAACGCGCTTTCCCGGGACGGAAAGATCCTGTCGCAGATCATCGACGAGGAGCGGGTCGCGGTCTCGGAGTCCGACTGAATTCTTCACATCCGTTCGTGCCGAGCCATTCGAAACACGAACGGTCAGGGCCAGGACTTCTTGTATCCGCGCCAGACGTCGAAGAACAGCTTGTTGCCCTGGAAATGCGGGCAGTATTTGTAGAACGAGTAGGTCGCGGCGTTCTTCATGGTGACGGATTCGCCGTCGATGGTCATGGTGACCTTCCCGCCCTTTGCGAGTTCGGCTTTGGCATTGTCGTAGTGGCGACGGTAGGTCTGGGCCGCGCCTTCGATCTGCTTGTCGAATCCCTTGTAGTTCTGGTTCCAGTTGCCCGAGTCGTAACAGCCGACGCCGAGGGCCCAGTCGAGCTGTTTCTGGGTGGCGGTCTTCTTCGAGATCAGCCCCTGCTCGCATTGGAGGCGTGTCAGCAGCACCTGCGGGTTGATGCCGTATTTCTTCGCGGCGTTATAGATCATCTGCGCGGGCGTCGAGCCGTTGTATGGCTTCGCGAGGCAGGACCCCTTTTTGTCGAGGAAATCCTGGATCTGGGCCACCGTCATGGTGTTCGTGTTCGTAAGGGTGTGGTCCGAGATCACGTAGTTCTTCTGGAAGGTGTCATCCCACGACTCGTCCCCCGCGGGTTCGATCGGGTATTTTCCCGTCGTGCCGGTCGTCGTCGATGGGGTCGTCGTTCCCGTCGTGACGGTGGAAGATGTGTTCGTGGAGGACGTCGTGAGATTGCGCGGCAAGGCGATGATCTGGCCGGGGAAGATCAGGTTCGGCGTCGCGGCGATGCTTGGAATCTGGTATTGCAGGATGTGGGCCCACATGCCCTTGTCGCCGTAATATCGCTGGCAGATGGCGGAAAGCGAATCGCCTGCCTTGACCGTGTAATACTGGAGGCTCACCTTGTCGGAAGATGTGCCGGAGGAGGTATTTTGGGAGCTGGTTCCAGACGTCTGGCTCGGGGCGGGATTCTTCGGCAGAACCTCTGCTTTTCCGCTCGTGCCGCCCGTCGAGTCGACCTGCACGTTTCCGCCCGTGAAGGGGTTCTTCCGGGAATCGGTCGACAACCGATCGCCGATTTTGCCGGTGTATTCGAGTACCGCCTGCTTCCAGGTTTCGCGGCGACGCTCCATTTCTTCTTTCAGCTGCCGGACGTCTGCTTTCTTCGCAGCGACGGCCTCGTCGTATGCCATTTTGGCCTTCTGGTAGGAGTTCCAGGCTCCGGCGACGACCGGGTTGGACATCGCGCCCTTCGTCGTCTTGCCGTCTTTCGACACCTTTTCCTTCACACCCTTGGCGACTTCGGTGCCGACGACGAGCGTTGCAGCACCGATCGCGACACCGAGGGCCACGGTGAGCATGAATCCGACGATTCCGCGTCTGTCGTGGAGAGCCATGGTGACGTCCCTTCATTTTCAAGGCGGCGCACGGCCGCCATGGAGTCGCTGAACTTCCAAAAGTATATCAGATCAGGGCAGGGAGTCGGGAAAATTCCGTCGCATGGGCTTTCACGCGGTGTACCCTTTCGGCGGGGTTCGGAATTTGACACTTCCGACGGAGGGCACGTATAATTTCAGTGTATCGTAAAGATGGTTCTCTGCCGTATTCATCTTTTCTCGACACCGATCACACGGCTTTGCTTGGGAACATGTAGAAAAGGAACGAGTATGAACATCCCGACAAGATTGAGAACACTTCTGACATTCGTGCTGGCCGCCGGCATCACCACCACCTCCGCTCTCGCGGGTCCGCTGGTGCTGTTCGACGAAGGCCATGCCCAGACCGCCGGCAATGCCGACTGGACCGTCAACGGCGGCTTTTCCGACTTCGCCGATGCTTTCAAGGATGCCGGTTGCACGGTAAAGAGCGTCAAGTCGCTCACTCCCGACGTTCTGCGCGGGGCTTCCGTCGTCGTTCTGCCCGAGCCGAATTCGGCCTACACCCCCACCGAGGAAAAGGCGATCGTCGATTTCGTGAACAACGGCGGCGCGCTCTACGCCATCGGCGATCATAACAACTCCGACCGCAACGGCGATGGCATCGACTCGGTTGGCGTACTGAACCGGTTCCTCCCCAAGCTCGGCCTCCAGCTCGAGATCCGGTATTTCACCGAAGCGCCGGCAGGCGGCGAGTATCGCAAGACCCCGCTCACCCAGGGCGTCAGGGCCGTCGGCACGTGGGGCGGCACCTCCGTTCGCTGCCTCAGCGACAGCGCCGAAGGCCACATTTTCTTCAGCGCGAAGAACGGCGGCGGAGCATTTATAGCAACCGCTATCGTCGGCACGAAGGGCGGCCGGGTCATCGCGATGGGCGACAGTTCGCCTTACGACGACGGCACCGGCGATCCTCGCGACAAGCTTCACAACGGGTTCACCAACCCGAAGTTCCAGCATGACGTCCTCGCCCGCAACTCCGTGAAATGGATTCTCGCGCCTGCCACAGCCAATCCCTCAGCGCGACTCAACGCGATGATGTCCGACCTTCAGGCGGCAGACCGAAAACTCCGTTCCACCTCGGACGAATCGCTGATGATGTTCGTCGAGAGCACCGAAACGTCGATCACGAACCTGCTGCGCGATAATCCGCGGCTGCGCGACAGCTTCAAAAAGAACTCGGCCGGCGCCGAGGCGTTCATGAGCATCGAGAAGAATCTCGACGCGCAGGATTCCTTCAACACCCTGCACGGGAACTAAGCCGGCTCATTCATGTAGCGTTCGATACAATTTCATCGCATGTGCGTCACGGGGCGGGTTTCGAACCCGCCCCTGCGTTTTTTTACGGAATGCGTTTCGAGACCCTTCCACAGGTGACGCGAATGGCGCGCTGGGATGTCGAAAAGGGACAACGCACCAGGAGCCACCGAGATGCAAAGACCGTTTCACCACCGAGACACAGAGGCACGGAGTAAGGCACGAAGGTCGGATGGAACATGCAATAAAGCTGCTTTGTGTCTTTGTGCCTTCGTGGTGGTTTCAGGGAATTTCAACATACCAGACACGGAAAATCGAGCCTTTTTCGGACTCGGTGTCTCTGCGACTCTGTGATGGAGCGGGTTCCTTCGAGTACGGGGGCTGGGCGGGAGTCGTTGCCCGGTTGCGGGGAGGGTTGTCGTTCATGGTATAGTGACGACATCGGGATATGGGCACGTCGAAACGCAACTCGATTTTTTCCGGAATCCTCCTGCTGCTGCTGGCGGGCGTTCTTGCCATGGCCGGCATTCTCTGGAAGGATTTCGTCTTTTTCACCACACCCCAGGGATTGGAGGAAGTCTTTTCCAACCTTTCGAGCACCCAGAACGAGGTGTTTTCGAACGCCGCCATCGGGAAGCGAAGGGAAATCCCTGTCTGTTTCACGATTCCACAGGGAGATCTGTTCCGGTTCTTCGTGTTGGTGGGGCCCCGACTCCAGAAAATCGCGTCGCGGCTCGCGTCCCAGGCGAAACTGGATATCGGATCCGACGCATCCGACGTCATCCAGCGGGTGCTGACGGGCAAAGCGGTGATGGGATCGATTTCGGCCGTGGCCTACGCAAAGCTCCGCAAGCAGCACCCGATCGTCGCGGTTTTCGAGCGATCCGGGCCGAAGCCGAAAACGTCGCTGTTCGTCGTCCGCGCCGACAGCGTCGCTTCTTCCATCGCCGATCTCCGTGATACACGCATCTGCTTCCGGGCGAAGGATTCGATGAGCGGGTATTTCGTCCCTCAGCAGGAGCTGAAGGCCGCCGGCATCGAGGATTCGAGCCTGTTCTTCCGGCAGATCAGCTACAACGACAACCTGACGAACTCGACGCTGGGCCTCCTCAGCGGTGAATTCGACGTCGTCGTCCTGTCGAACACGTTTTACGAAGAGCTCGATGAAGAGCGGCGGAAGAAACTGAAAATCATTCACACCTCAAAACCGATCCCTGGCGGCGTGTATATCGCTGCGGCCGCGTCGCAGCCGGCGATTTTGTCCGCCTTCCTGACCGAGTTCCGGAAATACGGCGAGACCGTGTCGGCGACCGAGCCGCTGGCAGGGCTTTTCCAGGTGAAGACGCCGACCCCGTCCGACTACGACATCCTCGAAGAGGCGATCGACAGTGGAGAATAACGGACAATCCACGGTCCAGATGCAGACCGAAGCACGGGAAATCCGTCAGAAGCTCGCGGCGGCCTTCGGCCTGCTGATCATTTTGCTGATGCTGCTGAGCATCTACATCATCACCTGGGTCGAGTGGGACGCAGGCCTGGAGCGGGCGAAAGGGGAAGGGCAGATGCTCGGCAAGGTCATCGCCGTCGGCATGGCCGAGCAGCTCGCCCGAAACAACTTCCAGGGCATCGAGTTCGCCCTCAGGGAATATGCCGGCATGGGCCTTCTGCGCTACTGCGTCATCACGTCGAAAACGGGCAAGATCATCGCCGGAACCGACAGCGGGCTGAACGGCAAGTATCTGAACGACACATGGAGCTTCGAGAGCCTGTCCGCGACGGATCTGATGATGCGGCACGCCTTGTATCGCGGGGAACAGATCTACGAAGCCGCAGTTCCCATCATCATCGGCGAGGAACGGTTCGGCTCGATCAGGCTCGGGTTCCCTCTGCAGCGCGAGTTCGAAAACATCCGCAAGCTGCTGATCCTGAACTTCTGCCTCGGGCTGGCGTTCCTGCTCATCGCCCTGTTCGTCGCCTTCAGCCTGTCCTACGCGGTAACCGGGCGTATCGAGGAGCTCGCCGTCGAGGCGCGCGGCGAGAACCGGAAGGAAGACGCCAACGGTCAGGCCGGCTGATTCCCGCGGGCCACACGAGAGGCGACGGTTTCCCCGAGCAGCGTTCCGGCGATGGCCGTGAAGAACTGGATTCCGACGATTCCCCAGAGGAGGGCCAGCGTTTCGCGCGGCATTGCCGTCCAGCGGGCCAGGAGCATCCCCCCCACCCCGATGACGAGCGCCTTTGCGGAGGCCGCGGCGATGGCTTCCCCCGCGAGGGTTCGTTCCCGCAGCACTCCTGTTATTATAACATACACGATATTTCCAGGAATGATGACGGGCGTCAGGAGGATCAGGGGCGGGGGCAGATGGCCAGTGAGGAAAGCCCCGACGGGGGTCAGCCCCGCGAGCAGCAGGGCGCTCCGCAGGCCGGCGACCGCCAGGGTCACCGTGAAAATCGCATTGACCAGGGCTCCCGTCACAAGGTTGGGAAGCCGCAGGTTCTGCAGCGCCAGGGCCAGGGCGAGCATGGCCCCGGCCATGACGGCATCGCGAAGAAACGACGCGGGCTTGTTTCCTGTCGGTAACGGCATGGAAGGGATGCTACCTCCGACACGGGAAAATTGACAAGTATCGGCAGCTCTGGGATAATTCTCTGCTTTGTGATCAGAGGGTAAATGCATCTCCCCGGGTCCGGGGAATATCGAGGAGGTTCTGTGGACATCCAATTGTTGTTCTGGTTTGCTCCTGTCGGAGCGGTTCTGGCCCTGGCGTTCGCCTACATCTTCTACTCGCAGATGATGGCGTCCGATGCAGGGTCCGAGCGGTCGCAGGAAATCGCGGGCTACGTTCGCGAAGGAGCCATGTCCTACCTGTGGCAGCAGTATCGGATCGTCGCCATGTTCTTCGTCGTCGCATTCGCGTTCTTCGCGTTCCTGGCCTTCGTTCTGAAGGTGCAGAGCCCCTGGACGCCGATCGCCTTCCTGACCGGCGGTTTCTTCAGCGGCCTGTCGGGCTATCTCGGCATGAAGACCGCGACGAATGCGAGCAGCAGAACCACCGCCGCCGCCGCCAAGTCTCTGAACCAGGGTCTGACCGTCGCGTTCCGCAGCGGCGCCGTCATGGGCTTCGTGGTCGTCGGTCTCGGCCTTCTCGACATCTCGATCTGGTGGAAAATCCTGAACTACGTCATGGCGATCAAGGACAGCATGAAAGACTCCTGGATGTCGATCTTCATCGTGCATGACTACATCGAGATCACCACAATCATGCTGACCTTCGGCATGGGCGCGAGCTCCCAG
>JAGOCE010000456.1 GCA_017998915.1 Candidatus Ozemibacteraceae bacterium | reverse complement strand
ATATTCAACCAAGAGAATTTTCATGATATAGTTGCACATCAGATCTACAAAACATGGAGGATGAGATGAAAACCGTCAAGGTCGCAGGGAAAGCCCAGAGGGACGCGAAAAAGAAGCAGATGATCGAGGTGTTGAACACAGCCCGCAGCATGGAACTGCACGGCATTCACCAGTATATGAACCAGCACTATAACCTCGACAACCTGGATTACGGCGAACTTGCCGCGAAGATGAAGCTGATCGCCATCGACGAGATGCGCCATGCCGAAGCCTTTGCCGAGCGCATCAAGGAGCTCGGCGGCGAGCCGACGACCGAGCAGGCCGCCAAAGTCGAGAAGAATCAGAAGGTGAACGTGATCTATCCGTTCAACGCGGATCTCGAGGACGAGACGATCGCCGTCTACAACGAGTTTCTGAAACTCTGCATCGACAACGGCGACAGCATCACCGCGAAACTGTTCGAGACGATCATCAAGGAAGAGCAGATCCACTTCAATTACTTCGACAACGTCGGTGAACACCTTAAAACGCTCGGCGCCTCGTATCTGGCACGCATCGCCGGCACCCCGGCCGAAGTCGGCGCCGTCAGCCCCGGCTTCGTCGGCACCCCGGGCGGAGCCGCCTGAGATCTGCCTTCCGGCCGCGTCGCTGCCGGACATCGCCACGATACCGAAACCCGCTCATGGGATCGATGGATTCCATGAGCGGGTTTATATATATGCTTAGATTTTTTCGTCCATCGAGCCCTGCTGATCGACTGGCTTCCATCATGCAGGAATCAAAGCGTCATCGAAACAGATCGTCGGGCAGACGACGGATCTCCCAGGGGCCTTTTCCATCAGGATTGACAAGCATCCCCGTCAGGCGGCAGGCACGATTGACGACCGGCACGCCCTCCCACTCCGGTCTGATCGCGAGGTCGGACTGGAGGTCGAAAGAGGTTGTCGTTGCATTCTCTCGGAGAAACTCCGCGGGGAGGAAGAAGGGCTGTTTTACAGGGTCCATCACGGCAAAGTAGTCTTCGCCCGCGCCGGGAAGTTCGCATGCAGACGGCGCCGGCAAGGTGGAAGAGAAGGAGCCGGGCAAGGTCCAGAAGCCGCAGGTATGTTTCCGAAATGCAGCCGCCTCGTATGTTTTCCCGAGAATTCTCACCGAGGAAGGGTCGAATCGCTTCAGGTCTGGTAGAACCAGGCCGTCCTGAAAACAGATGCCGGACACGCGCACGGCAGATCCGAGAAAGCCGGGAGGGATTTCCACCGACACGATCCGAGGGAGAGAGGCTGGTTGAAAATCGACGCCATCGGGCCCGAGGGCGACGGAAGGGCGCCAGGCTTCCGCCTCTTTCGGTGCGAACTCGCGAAGTGGGAATCGCCGCGATGCCGAAGCAGGATACGAGAGAAGATCGGGAAGAAGCAGATGGATTTCGCCGGTCATCATCGACTGGAGAGGCGATACGGACCAGGAGAGTCCCTCGAACAGGCCGGCGGAGAACTTCGCCCCAGAAGCCCGGCAGAAGACTGCTTCAGGAGCGACGAGAGGCACGAATTCCGGGAAGATCAGGGTTTTGACATCGACGCCGCCGGCGTTCCGAAAGAGTGATATCTCAGACACGATGCCGATGCGGGTGTTCCGGTACGTCACGGCCATGCCGGGTCTCAGGGCTTCGGCTTGGGATGCGGCGAGGGTGATCTCGACCGTGCCGGAGGGAACGACGTCCAGGACGGGCGGTTCTTCGAGGCCGGCGAAATCATCCTGATACGGACCGGCACCCGGCTGGACGCGGATGTAGTGAGACCCAAGAACCGTTTCGAGGCCCCTGGCCCCCTCAAGGTCTATTTTCGGCCGGACGATCCAGAACCGGCTCCCCTGACGGGCGACGCCGCCGGCGTTCGGGTGGAGGACAGCCTCAACCCTGACGCTCTGAAGGTCGGGCGCCGGTTCGACGGCCGTGATTTCCCCCACGGCGATGCTTCTGTATCTGATCAGATCACCGGTCTTGAGGAAATGCGCATCCCGGAACGAGATGATGATGGACTGGCGGGCAGGGAGGAACTGCCTGATTCCCAGAACAAGAGCGACCAGCACGAGAGCGATGCAAAGAATCCAAACGGTATATTTTGGAGATCCCATGGAAACGATCGTGGCCTGCGGATAATTCGTCATGATTCGTCCCTCTCTTCAGCCTCCCAGAGGATCCGTGGGGAAAAACTCTGAGACGCCGCCAGGTTCAGGAAAACCCCCGTCGAAAACACGATTGCGCCGGGGCCGGATGTAATCAGCAGTATATTACGCATTTTCGCGACCGCGACCAGGACTGCCAGCAGCAGCACGTCGAGCGTTCCCCACCGGCCGACGACTTCGATGAACAAATGGAGATGGCGTCTCAGCGACGGCTTGATCCGCCTGCCGAACACGCACAGGAAAAAGATGCAGAACGATTTGAGCAGGGGGAAGATCACTGAGAAGACGGCAATCAGTCCTGCAAGAAACCACTGGCCTGACTCGAAGAGATCGACGACACCCATGATGATGCCTGTTTCGTAGGTGATACCGAATTTTTCGATCTTTAGAAGTGGAAGATACAATCCAGGAACGAGGAACAGAAGCGATAGCCCGCACAGAACAAGCGTCCGGACAGTCGCCGCGCGGGGGTCGAAGAAAACGTCGAGATTTCCGCCGCATCTGTTGCAGCAAGCCTCCGAGTCATCCGGGAGCGTATCCGGAATCGCATTGATCTGCCCGCACACCCGGCAGGCGATATTCCGCTCAACCCTCTTTCTCTCAGGCATATCTCTTCAGCTGTACAATATCATACACCCTGTGATGGCAGGATGGACGAACACATACAAGCCAAATCGCGACATGACAACGGATGTTTGGAGGATCACAGTGAACGATCTCGAGGGAAACAAGGCTTCTCTGAGGTGCAGCGTGTCGCTTTCATCGCCCTGGCCATCGACGAAATCCCGATGATCTGCCGGGCCTCGACGTCTACGCGTTGACGAGCCAGGAGACGAGGGATTCCACGCTTCCCTGCGCGACGCGACAGGAGACGTCGAAGATGGGCGCCCGGTCGTTTACGGCCCGCACACCGGCCTCGAAGAGGGCACGGTCGAACTCGACGTGACCGGCGAGGTCGGTCTTGTTGAGGACGATCGCGTCGGCGAGAGCAAATATAGCGGGATATTTACGAGGTTTGTCGTCGCCCTCGGGGACACTCGCGATCACGAGGCGGATATCCTC
>JAGOCE010000062.1 GCA_017998915.1 Candidatus Ozemibacteraceae bacterium | reverse complement strand
CGCTTTCGACCTTCAACGGAAAAAGCGGCAACGAGGTGATTCTCGGCCAGAGCCAGACAGACGATCGCGGCTATTACCAGATCTCGTATGCCGCCACCGACCACCCCACCAGGAATCTCATCATCCGCGCCATCAAGGGAGCGGAAACGTGCGAGGGCGTTCTGCCGATGCTGAAGCCCGGTATCATCGTGCGGGCCGAGACCATGACTCCCGGAAGAAGCTTCGAAGCGCAGCTGATCCATGAGCTTCGGAAGCTCGGCAAATCCCAGGACATCAACATCGGCGAACTGACCGCGATGCTGCCCAAAGAATCCCTCGCGCTTCTCGGGCAGGGAATCCCTTCGATCGCAAACGCTCTGGCCGCACGCGATGAAGCCCGGCGCCTGAAGTTCGGCGGCCGGTTCGAGGCGCTCGCCATGGCAGCATTCGAGATCGAGCAGGGCATCGCCGAAGCCGTCGAAAACGGTGAAATCAGCGCTGATGACAGCCGCGGCTTCTTCACGCGCAGGCTCGAGGAGCGAGCACGCATACTCGGCTTCACGAGCGAAGAGCTGAGCGCTCTCGACGATTATGACGACGCGTTCATCTTCCGGCCGTTGAAGAAGCTTGTCCCTGGGGCAAACGACGGCGGCGAGATCGAAGACGGAATCGAGACGGCGCGGCTTCGCGAAAACAAGCGCAACTCGCTTTCCCTGATCGCCGATGCCGTCACGACCCTCGTCGGAGAAAAATCGCGAACCGAGTTTGCCGGGCTCTACCAGCTGATCGAGAAGATGCGCGACCAGCTCGATGCAACTTCGACGCCCGCCGATATCCGCGCCCTGTTCTCCCCGGATTCAGCCCAGATGGCGGGCATGTCGGAGCTGCTGAACAGAGTCCTCGTCTCTCTTTCCTTCGCTCCCGACCTGGTCGCGGAAGTGTTCACCATGGAACCTCCGAGCCTCATCGAGTCGGCCGCGGCGAACGGGCTCACGAAAATCGCCTCGCCGGGCGGGGCCGAGAGCATGGACCCTGCAGGTCTCGTCCGCCAGCAGGACCGTATCATGACCGACTTGACGGAAGCGGTGCGGCACGTCGCCGGGAAGGCATCGTTGCCCCTGACGGATGAAAAGCTCAAAGCGATCGCCCTTTTACTCTGGGCCACGTCTCACGACAAGCTCGACATCACGGTTCAGGAGCCCGACGCCTCCGGGAATACGGAAACCGGCGAAGCCGGCGTTTCTCTTCCGGGAAATACCGGAAGCGTTGACGTCGCAGAGGTTCCATAGGAATCAACGAAATCCCATACGAGCCGGGGTCGCGACGTCATGATCGCGGCCCCGGTCGTTTTTCGTCAGATGTTCGTTGGCGGATATCATGGATCGTGGTACAATGCCGGGCATACGAACCGGAGATTCCCGGCCGACTGAACAAGAAAGGTGAGAAGAAGACACGATGAAACAAGTTGATGTTCTGTTCACCAACGCCCATGTCCTGACGATGGATCAGGAGTTCACCCAGTATGAGAAAGGCGCGATCGCGGTCAACGGCGAGACGATCGTCGCGGTCGGGCCAGATGGCGATATCAGGCAGGAGTATTCCGGCAAGGAGACGATCGAATGCGCCGGCAAGGTGCTGATGCCCGGCCTGATCAACGCGCACACGCACGCCCCGATGACGCTTCTGCGCGGTCTGGCCGACGACCTGCGCCTCGACGTCTGGTTGATGGGATACATGATGCCCGTCGAGCGCGAGTTCGTGACGCCGGAGTTCGTGTATCTCGGCACCAAGATCGCCTGCGCCGAGATGATTCGCAGCGGCACGACCTGTTTCGCCGACATGTATTACTTCGAGGACGAAGTGGCGAAGGCCGCCGCCGAATCCGGGATGCGCGCCGTGTGCGGCGAGTCGGTTCTCAAGTTCCCGGCGCCCGACGCACCGTCGTATGACGACGCGCTCAGCTACACCCGCACCTTCATCCAGAAATGGAAGGGACATCCGCTGATCGTTCCCGCGATCGCTCCCCACGCGCCGTATACCACGACGCCCGAGCTGCTAAAGGCCTGCGCGGCGATCGCGATGGAATACGACGTTCCGCTGCACACGCATCTTTCGGAAACCTCGCAGGAAGTTGAAGGGCTTCGCACGCAGTATGGCATGCCCGGCATCCCCTACTTCCGCAAGCAGAACCTGCTCGACACCAAGACCATCGCCGCCCACTGCGTCTACATCGACGAGGGCGAGATGCGTGAGATGGCGAAGCACCGCGTCAGCGCGATTCACAACCCGTCATCGAACATGAAACTGGCCTCCGGCTCTGCGCCGACCAAGCGCATGCTCGAGTTGGGCGTCTCGGTCGGTCTCGGCACCGACGGCCCCGCCTCGAACAACGATCTCGACATGTTCGAAGAGATGCGGCTCGCCAGCTTCCTCGCGAAGCTCTCGACGCTCGACCCGACCGCCCTCCCGGCGCGCAGCGTCGTTCTGATGGCGACACGTCTCGGCGCCCGGGCCCTGCACATCGACTCGATCACGGGCTCGCTGATTCCTGGCAAACGAGCTGATATTATAACTATTGATATTCACCCGCTCCACAACCAGCCGCGATTCAAGCGCGACGAGACCTGCATCTATTCGCAGATCGTGTACGCGACGAAGTCGACGGACGTCACCGACTCGATGGTGAACGGCAAGTGGCTGATGCGCGACCGCAAGGTGCTAACTCTCGACGAAGCGGGCCTGGTGAAGGACGCGACCGTGTATGCCGGCCGCATCGACGCGTTCCTCGCCAAGCGCGAGCAGTCGGTGCTGTCGAAGCTGGTCGCGATCGGTGGCGCGATGGAGGAAGAGAGCTTCGAAGTCCAGGTCAAGGTGAAGATCGACGAGACCGCCCCGATCGTCGCCAAACTCGAGAAGGGCGATGTCGAGATCGAGCGCAAGCGCCACTACCGCCAGTTCGACACGTATTTCGACTTCGAGGACACGACCCAAGGCCGCCTGCGGTACCGCGAAGACGAGTTCGTCGACGAGAAGGGACAGGTCACGCAGGTTCGCGCGCGGCTCACGCTTCTCGGCCAGGATCGCGAGAACAAGTATCCGTCGGCCGTCCTGCTCTCCCGCAGCCGCTATCTCGCCCCGGCGAACAACTCGCTCCGGTTCTACCGCGAGTATTTCCAGCCGAAGGACGAGACCGAGATCCAGAAGGATCGTCTGCGGTATCTCGTGCACTTCAAGGAGACCGAGTTCTTCATCAACATCGACACCATGAAGAAGCCGGCGATCGGCAACTTCATCGAGGTCAAGAGCCGTACCTGGAGCCGCCAGGACGCCGAGAGCAAGGCGAAGATCATCGCCGAACTCCTCGAGTTCCTCGGCGCCAAGGACCGGCCGACCGTCACGACGGATTATATCGACCTGGCCGTGAAGAAGTAAACGCTTCGTTCTACAATGCCGCGGGCGGTTCCACCAGGAATCGCCCGCGGCATTTTGTATCATTATCTATAGCACAAAGTGACGGGGTTCTTCATGAGAGCGATCAGAGCGAATCGCGCCCCCTCCAACGCCGTGGAGGCTGATGTCACTGGAATTGTGTGAGGGGCGTTACAGCTTTGGTTGTTTGAGGGCTGCGAAGGCACGAAAGCCGTTGGTGAGAGCGGCGAGGATCTCGTCGGGTGACGGGGGGCAGCCGGGGATGCTGATCGCGACGCTGACGACCTCGCGGGCGCCGTCGAATACGGCGTAACTGCCGGCGAAGACACCACCCGTGCAGGCGCAATTTCCTACGGCGATGACGAGCCGCGGCAGGGGGGTGCAGGTGTAGGTTTCGTAGACGGCGACGAGCGCGTTGCGGCTGACGGGTCCGGTAAGCATCAGGACGTCGGCGTGCCGGGGCGAGGCGACGCAGTCGATGCCGAGGCGCTGCATGTCGTAATGCGGGCCGCCGAGCGCGATCAATTCATTGTCGCAGGCGTTGCAGGAGCCGACGTCGAGATGGCGAAAGTGGAGAGAGCCGAGCATGGCCTTGAGGGCCTCGGGATCGGCCTGTTCAGGGGGCAGGGGGAAATCGATCTTTTCGAGGTGGAGCGTCATGTCATTTTCCCTCCCGCGTTTCGATCGTGCGCCACTCGTCGGCGCCACCTGTCGTCCAGGTTTCCGTTCCGTGCAGGAACGCGATGGCGTTCGGGCGGCAGGCTTCGATGCAGCGCGCACATCCGATGCAGCGGCCAGCTGAGACTTCCAGAGCGCGCCCGCTTCCGCCGGACGCCTCTTCCCCGACGATGCGCAGGGCCGATGCCGGGCAAGCCCTGGCGCAGTCGCCGCAGGCGGTGCAGCGGCCGGCCGTCAGGACGGGTTTCCCGGTCATGTTCATCCGGGCGGAGGGGAGCGCATCGGGAGTTCCGACGACGCCTCGTTTCGTCAGGGCAATCCAGAGTTGTTTCAGCATATTCGGGCCTCAGCGGTCGACATCGGCGTAACAGAGTTCGAAACTCTTGTTGATGAGCGGAAAATCAGGAACGATATTTCCGCGAATAGTTGTCGGAATACATGGCCAGAGGCAGTAGGATGCGGTCCTCACGGCGTATCTGTCGATGAGGCCGTTGCCGCCGAACCGAACGAGCAGCATGTTCTCGCCGCGCGCCGACTCGGTTGCGCCAATCGCCCATGCTCCGGCCGCGGGTCTGCCGACGGTTTCGAGAACCGGTCCGGCCGGAAGCGACTTCGCCGCGTTCTTCAGCATCTCGACCGACTGATCGAGCTCGGCGACTCGTTGTCGGAAGCGGGCCATGACATCCCCTTCCTGACGCGTCGGAATTTTCCAGCTTCCCAGCTCAGTATACCCGTCATACGGATGATCGAGACGGGTATCGGCCGAGACGCTCGACGCTCGCGCCGCCGGGCCGACGGCGTGGAGGGCAAGGGCGTTCTGCGTCGTCAGGCACCCCGTCGTCTCGAGGCGGTCGAGGAAGATGCTGTGGTCGAGGGCGATCTTGACGGGCTTTTTCAGCTCGTTCCAGAGCCCCTCGAACTCTTCGGCGATCTTCTGCACCGCCGCGTCGTCGAAGTTCTGGCGCATCCCGCCGGGCACGAGGACGTTTCGAATGAATCGGTGGCCGCACAGGGCCCGCAGGCGGCGCTGCATCTCCTCTTTCACCCGCAGCCCCTGGTTGCCCAGGAACGCGAAGCCGACGCCGCCCGGGATGGCGGCGATATCGTTCACGTGGTTGTAGACGCGTTCGAGCTCGGCGACCACGAGACGCAGGGCGCGGGCTCTCGCCGGCACCGTGACGCGCGCGGCGCGTTCGACGGCCTGGCAGAAGGTCAGGGCGTTGCTGACGGAGCAGGTCCCACACTGCCGCTCGGCGAGAAGCAGGGCCGATGACGGGTCGCGGCCTTCGGCCATCTTCTCGATACCGCGATGACAGAAGAACAACTGTGCATCGAGTGCCAGCATCGTGTCACCGACGGCCTGGAACCGGAAGTGGCCAGGCTCAATGATGCCGGCATGGATCGGGCCGACCGGAACTTCATAGACCCCCTCGCCTTCCACGTTCGTCACCGGGAAGAGGGCCCGCTCGACGGGATACGCGCGATCGAGCTTCACATCTTTGCGGAGGGGTGCCAGATCGCGAGGCCAACCACCCTTCCATACGAAGGGCCTCGGGTCGGGGTGACCGAGCGGGGTCAGGCCGAACATGTCTCGGATCTCGCGTTCCGGCCAGTTGGCGTTGGCGAACAGGGCGGTCAGCGTCGGGAATTCGGGCTTGTCGGCGCTCACGGGGGCGCGAAGCACCAGATACCGTTTCTCGCCCGGCACATGCAGGACGACGACGAGGCGGAAGCGGGGCGACTCAGGCTGGAGGTCGAGGGCGGTCATCATCGCGAGCGACGCCGCGTGGTCGCGTCGGGCGGCGGCGGCCACCTCGTGCAGCCGATCCAATTCTATATCGGCAACGATTGTATCGATGGGGGAGTCCTTCGCCGCCGACAGGCGCCAAGCAGCCAGGAATTCTTCGAGACGGTTCATAGTCCACCTCCCGGGATGACGGCCGCGACCGCCCGTATCGTTTCGGCGGCCGGGGAGAGCAGCAGCAGGGGCGTCGCGATGACCATGATGGCGAGGACGGCCATGGAAAGGTCGCGCCAGATCAGACCGGATTCCCGCTTCGTCACGACGGTTTCGGGAATCGCCGGTTCCGCCTGGTGGCCGTGGCCCTCTTTGTAATGATGGTGGTGATGATGCGGATCGTCGCCGTACACGACGCGAATCGTGTGATACAGCAGGCCGGTGAACGCGATCGCGAGGAGAAGCAGCAGGCTCATCGCCAGCCAGAAACGGCCGGCTCCGATCGCGGCCCAGACGAGTAGCAGTTCCGACGCGAAGATCGGCCACGGCGGCAGGCCGGCGAGGCCGGTCATTGCGAGGGTGAAGCCGGTGGCGGCGGCCGGGCGGCGGCGCAGCATGCCGAGCATCCTGTTCATGTCGTGGGAGTGGGCCGTCCGGACCATCTCTCCGGCGGAGAGGAAGGCCAGGGCCTTGGCGAGCGAATGGGTGATCGTATGGATCAGGGCGGCGAAGATGGAGAGCGGAGTTCCGATGCCGATTCCCAGGGAGATCAGGCCGATGTGCTCGATGCTGGAGTAGGCCAGCATGCGCTTGAGATCATGCTGGACGAGAAGGAACAGGGCGGCGAAGAGCACCGAGACGAAGCCAAACAGCAACATTCCCGAGCGGACCTCGGCGCCGAGGCCGGCGGCGCTCATGACGCCGGCGGTGCGAATGATTGCGTAGACGGAGCAGTTGAGCAGCACGGCCGAAAGAAGGGCGCTGGTCGGGGCCGGGGCCTGTGAGTGGGCATCAGGAAGCCACGAATGGAGTGGCGCGAAGCCGGCCTTGGTGCCGAAGCCGACGAGAATCAGCACGAACGCGAGTTTCAGAAGGGCCGGCGGGAGCTGGGGGGCGAGGAAGGCAAGGCCGACCGGGTCGAGCGTCGGGACGGCACCGGAAATCTCGGCTGCGTACACGAGCAGGATGAGGCCAAGCAGCGAGAACGAGAGGCCGACCGTGCAGAGGATGATGTATTTCCAGGCGGCCTCGAGGGCGGCGCGCTGATGCTCGAAGCCGATCAGCAGAGCCGAGATCATCGTCGTGCATTCGACGCAGACCCAGATCAGGCCGAGGTTGCGTGAGCTCAGGCCGAGGATCATGGCGAGCAGGAACAGCAGGGTCAGACCAAGGGAAACCGTCAGCGGCACCTCCCCTGCCCTTTTCGGGGAGCCCGCGGCATCGTGCCCGGCCTCCGAGGCGGCAGCCGTGCGGAGCTGGCCCGCGACGTTCAGAAGAACGGCGCCGCCGACCAGGACGAGCACGGCGAGAAAAAAGCCTCCGAGTCGGTCGAGGAAGAAGATGCCCCAGGCGCTCTGCATCCGGCCGTCCACGAGGACCGACCAGACCAGACTGCCGCCGACGCTCCAGAGGGTGAAGCTCGAGAGCATCGCGATCGCGGTCGAGACGGCGACCGGGGCCGGCAGGAAGGCGACGCCGGAGAAGATGGCCAACGCGGTGATGAGTGTCGTCAACATGGTCGTCTCCTCAGCCCTGCAGCGTCGACAACTGGGCCGTGTCGGTCGTGTCGAACTGTTCCTGGATGCGGTAGACGAGAATGCCCATCGCGAGAATACCGATCAGCACGTCGAGCATGATGCCGAGTTCAATGATCATCGGCAGGCCTTTTGCGAGCTGAAGAGCGGCGAGCGTGAGGGCGTTCTCGATGAAGAGGATTCCCATCATCTGGGTCACGGCCTCGCGCCGGGTCATCATCTGGAAGAGGCCGATCAGCACGAGCGCCAACACTTCGGTCAGGGCTTCGGGCGACACCTTGAGACCGTGCAGGGCGCGCGAAGCGACGACGTGCGAGAGCAGAAGGAGGCCTGCCAGGGAAAAGGCGACGCCGACGGTGAGACGCGCTTCCGTGCGAGTGGCGATGCGCTTGAGCACGTGGCGAATCCAGGACGGGATCAGAATTGCCTTCACGAGGAGCGTCGCGTAGGCGATCATCTCGAGATGCCCATTTCCCGTCATTCGTCCGGCCGTCCAGGTCGCGATCGCGAGGGCGAGGGACTGGATGCGGTAGCACGCGAGAATGTTCCAGAACCGCCGGAACAGGACCGTGAGGAAGCCCGAGACGAGGATAATCGTTCCCATCCAGGTGATGATGCTATTATAGTAGTTCATATATTATTCCTCAGCTTCCGGTCGCCATGAACAGGAGGGCGGTGATCGAGAGGACCAGGGAAAGCCCCATCAAATCCATCATCTGGAACAGGCGGAGCTTGGCGAGCAGCGTTTCGGTGAGGGCCAGCGCGATCGCAGCCATGATGAGCTTGGCGAGGAGCCATCCCACGGCGGTGAGGCCGGCCGCGGCATCGAGGGCGATGACGAGGCCAAACGGGGCGAAGACATTCATCAACAGCAGCACGAGCGTCACCTGCTTGATCCAGTAGGTCAGGTGGATCAGCGCGAGCTGGGGGCCGGAGTATTCGAGCACCATGCCTTCGTGGATCATGGTCAGCTCGAGGTGGGTGTCCGGATTGTCGACGGGGATGCGGCCGAGTTCGGCGACGACGACGACGAAGAAGGCGACGCCCGCGAGCAGACCAGCCGGGGTGAAGATCGGCACGGCGTCGGAGGCTCCGATGAGGTTCTGGAGGTTCAGCGAGCGCGTGGGCAGGGCGATGGTCAGGAGGGCCAGGAGCAGCGCCGGCTCGGCGAGGGCGGAGACGGCCATCTCGCGCGAACTGGACATGCCGCCGAACGAGCCGGAGGCATCGAGGCCGGCGAGCGCCATCATGAATCGCGGAATGGCGAGCAGATAGACGAACAGGATCAGGTCGGACATGTATCCCCAGGGCGACGGGTCGATCCAGGGCACCATGAGGGCGGCGGTCAGAACGGCCGCGAAAGCGACGATGGGCGCGATTCCGAAGACCCACGAGGTCTCGCGGCTGATGACGCGCTGCTTCGTGAGAAGCTTCTTCACGTCGCGGAAGGGCTGGGCGATGGCCGGGCCCTGGCGGCCCTGGAAAATTCCTTTCAGGCGCTTGATCAGCCCCTGGAGGATGGGGGCCAGCAGGAGAAGGCCAGAAAGCTTCACGATCAGGAAAACGAGCGTGTTCATCGAACGCCTCCCATGATCAGCAGGCCGACAATCACAACGAACAGCAGGACCAGGTAGGCGTTGAGCGAGCCGGCCTGGAGCTTCTGGACGCCGTGCGAGAGGGCCAGGATGCCCCGGAGCAGCGGTTTGTAGAGATAATCGACGAAGAGGTGGACCGTCTCGAGCCTGTAGGTCATGCGCGAGGGCATGAGGGGCGCAAGCGGTCCGTGGTCACGCAGATCGCGTCGGAGCTGGAGCAGCCAGGCGAAGTTCACTTTCACGGGCTCGGCGAACGCGGATGCCGTGTAGGCCATGCGCGGCGTGAGCGGCGTGCCGCAGTTCCAGGTCTCGACGGTTGCGGCGGCCGGGGCGCGGCCGCGACGGCCGAGAATCCACCAGGCCATCAGGATGCCGAGCGCAAGGCAGGTGAGCATCAGCAGGGGCTGAACGCCTTCCTCCGGGTGGCCGGGCCAGGAAAGGGCCTGGGGTCCCATCGGGAGCTGTCTGGAGACGTCGAACATCGCCGTGAGCGGCCTGATGATGACCTCGGGGAAGACGCCGAAGACGACGCAGGCGACAGCGGGCAGGATCATGCCGGCGATCATGCGCTTCATTCCCGGGGCCGCCTGGTGTTCGGCGGCATGGGAGCGGGGTTTCCCGAGAAAGATGGCCCCGAAGGCTTTCACGAAGCAGCCCGCGGCGAGCGCTCCCGCGAGGGCAAGGCCGGCCGCCATCAGGGGAAGAACGATCTTGCTGGCGATGCCGGGCAGTCCGAAGCCGCTGAGAATGCTGCGGTAGACGAGCCATTCCCCGGCGAAACCGTTCAGCGGGGGCAGGCAGGAGATCGCCATCGCGCCAACGAAAAACAGCATCGATGCAGCCGGGATCGTGCGGGCCATTCCGCCCAGCTCGTCCATGTTTCCGTCGTGGGATGTCGCCTGGACGGCCCCGGCTGACATGAAGAGCAGTCCCTTGAAGAACGCGTGGTTGAAGGCATGGAAGAGGCCGGCGGCGAAGGCCAGCGCAGCGTCAGCTTCATGGCCCAGGGTTCTCAGAAGGATTCCCATGCCCAGAGCGAGCAGGATGATGCCGATGTTCTCGATACTCGAGTAGGCGAGCAGCGTCTTGAGATGGTGTTCGTTGCAGGCGTAGAGCACCCCCAGCAGCATCGACACGAAGCCGATTCCAAGGAGCACCCATCCCAGCTCGGCGTTCAGAACGACGCCTGAGCCTGCGAGGAAGCGGAACAGGCCGTAGATACCGGTTTTCACCATCACGCCCGACATGAGCGCCGACACGTGGGAAGGCGCCTGCGGATGCGCGCGGGGAAGCCAGACATGGAAGGGCATCATGCCGGCTTTCGTGCCAAAGCCGATCAGCAGACACGCGATGACGACGACGCGTTCCCAGCCCCCGAAGCCTGCGAGGCCTGCGACCCAGTCGGTGATGGCCCAGCCGGAGCCGCTTCTGGCACAGGGCCAGAGCAGGGCGAGCGTGAGAAAAGCGGTTCCGACGTGGGTCATCGCCAGATAGATGAAGCCGGTTCGACGGCGAGTCTCGGTGAGCGAGTCGAGCATGACGAGGCCGAATGAGCTGAGGGCCATCAGTTCCCAGTAGAAGAGGAACGTGGGGATCGTCCCGGCGACGAAGACGCCTGCCATCGAGCCGAGGAAGAGCGCCTGGCAGATCGGCATCCAGTGGAAATTCCAGCGTTTCTCGAGATGTTCGAGGTAGCCTTCGGAGAAAATCGAGGCCGCCACCCCGACCCCGCCGAGCATCGTGAGGAACAGACCGGAAAGCCTGTCGAGCACGAACTTGCTCGGCCCGAGAACGGCCGGGATATCCCAGGCGAAGCGCCATTCGATGCCGGCCATGCCGCTGATGCCGAGCGCCAGGATGAAGGCCGAGCCCGTCGCTGCCATGCGGCAGCCGAATCGCCGCCAGCCGACCGCCGTGTCATGACCGAACGCGCCGGTCAGAAAACTGATGAAAAAGAACAACCACCCAAGAGCAAGCAATGTCATCGCTACGATTCGCCCTTTTTGGCCGACGGCTGTCAGTCCGCCTGTAAATGCGGGATGTTATACGCCCTTCGGGTCTAGACGTCAAGCCTTCATCTACCGATTTTCCGAGATCCGGCCCTCCCTGGCCTGAACGGCAGCCCGGGCGACACGGCGCCGACACTATTCTAGACGATATATTCTATGTTTCGTTGCCCGGGATCACTCGTTTCGCATACTATGAACCCGACGACGGGTCTCACTTGGATCGTGGCAATCACTTGGATACACGATCTCGTCCTTGCTGGGCCTGTCGAAATACGAATGCTCTCGACCTTCGACAAGCTCAGGGCGAACGAATGTAATCTGTCGATCCGGATACAAGATATTTTCCTCGTGATACACGTCGTCGAACACACGAGAGGAGCAGGAGAGGATCCACGGTGACGAACAGAACGACGAAGCACTGCCATTCCGGCTGGCTTGCCGTCCTGCTTCCGCTTCTTGTCGGCATCATTCCACTTCTCATCCTTCATGCCGAGGCGGGCGGCCTGATCTCCCTGGCGCGGGAAAGCGCCGTCCAGAAATGGCTCGGCACGGTGCGCTCTCTCGCAGAACGCTACCAAGAGCGCGCTACCCCCGAGTTCTGGTTGGAAGACGGTCTTCGCCAGATGACAACCGACCTACACCGGGGTGCGCCTGCGGCATCCGCCTCACAGACCCTCTCCTCTTCCATTTCATCGCTGCATCGACGTGGTCTTCGGGGACTCATGGCCTGGGCAGCCGTGAAAGATCCATCGAATCCTTCCGGTCCGTTCGTCCTTCTCGAGGGAGGAAACCTGCGAAGCGATTTCCGCGTTTTCTTCCGTGGTCTTCTCAGAGAGCTGGCTCACGAAGCAGACGGAATTCTCCAAACAGGCGGGAGCGAATCATGGACGTCACGCTTGAAAGCGACATTTGGAGAAGGTGTTCCGACGGAATTGTTCACGAGCGCCTGGCGCGGGCAGGCCTTTTTTATCACCTTCCGACACCAGTTCGGCCTCGCAGCCTGGGAAGCCCTGCACGATCCGACGGGAGCAACGAATGGCGCGGTGTTTCTGTTCTGGCCCCTCGACCTGGATTTCGCCCGGCAAGGTGTCGAGCTTGCCATCAGGCACTGGAAAACGATCTCGCCGTCACCCATTTTCATTCCCACCGCCATCGATCTTCCTGCGCCAGGTACCAGGCACAGGCGTCGTATCGTCCTCCCCTCCCACCTTGCCGCCGATTTGCAGGCGCGACAGGCTCTGCGAGCCCTCGGACGACGCCTGAAGGCGACGCCAATTTCGACGAACGTGTTCGAATCCCTTCAGACGCCAAGAATCGGTGGAATCGATCTCAAGGCCCTCGATATTCCGGTCACGGACGGCCCGACCTGGCTGTATCCCCTCCCCCTGCCGCCTTTGTCCGGGCACGCCGGAGTCATCGTCTCTCCCGCCCCCGCCATCCCCCTCCCCGTCGTCGTCTATCTCCGAAACGCCGGCGCCATCAGTCTTGTCGTAGCATTCCTCATTTTTGCGGCTATGGTCGCTACAGGCCGCACCCTCCCGTCGTTTTCTGTCCGGTCCACCCTCCTCCTCTGGCTCCTGGTGCTGGCGGCAATTCCAGCCGCACTTCTTCTGGCCGCACAGGAACGGCTCGCCGCCGACCGCGCATCGAACAGGCGCACCGAACTACGTTCAACCCTTCATCGCCATCTCGAGCGCATCGATTCCGGAAGTTCCGCCATCACTCAAGGGTTTCTCCAGACCTGCCGCGACATTCTCAGAAGTCCCTCCCTCCCCGACGCGCTCGACAATGCCATCGATAATAATAGCAATAGCAATATAATACTAAACGACATAGAATCTCGCTGCGCGTCTTCCGGGATGGAATTGTCAGGCATCTTCATCTTCGGACACGCCGGCTTCAAACTCACCCGGGTATCCCCATCCATCAGTCCCGACACGGCTGGACGCCTCGCGTGGTACCATGAGTTTTTGGCCGCCGAAACCCTCGCGAGAATTTCGCCGCAGATCGCAAGGGAAAGCAAGTCAGCCCGGAAGAAGCGCACATCCTCTGCCGCCGAGATGGGAAACCTCGAAATCATCGCCAGAAACGAAAACTTTCTCGGCCCTGCGGACACGGCGTATGGGTATCGTCTCGGCAACAGGCACGTCCTGCGGTATTTCGATTTCATCTACCATCGCGGTGGCGCACGCTACATGATCTTCATCCTGTGGACGCAGGATCGCGTCTACCGCAGGTATCTTTCAGAATCGCTCGCACGCCTCAACCGGGAACATCCCGATTTCGGCGCCTGTGCCTTCCGCCAGCACGGCTCAATCCTGAAACTGGAGTCCGCCTCGGCGACTCCCGGGCAAATCGGAGCTCTCTCCCTCGCTGCCCGCAATCTTCCCGACTCGACGGAATCCCTTTCGGAAACGGTCCTTTTCAAGGGGAAAACGATGCCGGAGTATACGCTCGGCATCACGGCACCCCTCGATCCGATCCACCGGGAACAATCGAACGATCTTTTCCGATCCCTGCTGATCTTCTTCTGCATGCTCACCCTGCTGTTCGGCGCCGGCGTTCTTCTCTCCGGGTGGCTCGCGGATCCCGTACGGAGGATGTCGGAAGCCCTGCGACGCGTGTCGGCAGACGATCTCGAAACCCGGGTCCATATCGCACGTGCCGACGAACTCGGCAGCACGGCCGACATCCTCGACACCATGATCGGCTGGCTGCGGGAACGTCGGGCCATGAGCCGGTTCGTCTCCTCGCAGGTTCTCGACGTCGTTTCCGGCGGCAATCTGAGCGGTCGCGCCGACGCGATCCGATCGCAAGCAGCCCTTCTCGTCACGGACGTGCGAAGCTTCACCACGCTGAGCGAGTCGCATGCGGCCCCCGAGATTTTCTCGATGCTCAACGCGCATCTTGCCGCGATGACGGCCATCATCCAGAAACACGGCGGTTCAATCGACCGTTTTATAGGAGATGCTATTCAGGCTGTCTTTCTTCCCACCGGCGCATCCGCACCGGCCGATCGTGCTCTCCGCGCAGGTTTCGAGATGATGCAGACTCATCGCCAGCTCCAGAGGGAGCGCCAGGAGCTCGGAGCGTTCACCTATGGCATCGGGGTCGGTATCGACCAGGGAGAGGTGGTTACCGGCATTCTCGGCGACCCTCAGGTCCGGCTCGACTTCACGGTTCTTGGCGAACCTCTCAAACATGCCGCCGATCTCGAGGCCCTGTCGAAATTCGGCCGCCACACCCTCGTCATCACGTCAGATGCCGTCAAACACACCGTCGGAGGGGATTTCATCTTCGAGCCTCTGGCTTCTGGCATCGACGGGCGCCAGGAACAAGCATGGGAACTCGTACACCTTCATCCCGCGGCCGGCACACGGAACCTTACGATCGAACGGGATGCTGGCTCCCCGCATGAATCTTCCATTCCGGGCTCAACCCCAACCGGTCATTCCGATGTTCTGAAGGAACCGCAACCGCCCACGATTCCCAGGCCCGAGATACATGCAGTCACACGGCCGTCGGCCGTTTCAGTCGTTTCGATCGCAATCGCGCTCGTTCTTTGGGTCACACCGCTCCTGCTGATACTGACGGCATCCCATGACCTCGACAACTCGTCCCGCGAGGCAATCGGCAGCCGCGTGCGCGCCCAACTTCGCCAGGACATCCAGCTCGCCGAGCAGACAAGGGATCCCCATCTCCCGAGCCTTCTGTTGATACAGCAGCTCCTGTCGCCCGTCATGACACTCGATTGCAACGTTCCCGATTCGAGACGGATCATCCAGAGCAGGATATTCCAGCTTCGAAAACTGTTTCCCGGTCTGCGATGCGTGTTCACCTTCGGCCGCTCCGGATCTGATGATCCACCGGCCGGTCTCGCATTCGGCAAGCCTCACATCTTCACGCTCGACGAGTGGAAAGATGTCTTCCAGCTCTTTCGGGGTGAACTCCAAGCCAGCATCTATCCGACTTCTCCCGGTCATGACGTGAGATGGCTGCGTGCGAGATT
>JAGOCE010000061.1 GCA_017998915.1 Candidatus Ozemibacteraceae bacterium | reverse complement strand
GCCGAAAGGGGGAGCGCCTGGAGCGCGCTGTGACGGTGTCGGAACCGGCTGTTCGCGATGGGGGAGATATCTCGATCGATGAATGAGCGCCGCTTCACCCTGGATAGATGGTTCCCGATTCTGTTGGTTTTCCTTGCCGTATGGATCGGTCTCTTTCGCCTCCATACCATCGATGAGCCGATCGAACGTGACATCACGGCGTATGCGGTCATCGCCCATGAGCTGCTGGAAGGGAAGGCTCTCTACGCGGATATGTGGGACAACAAGCCTCCCGGCATTTTTCTGGTGTTCGCGCTTGGTGAGCTGATTGGAGGGTATGGCATGAAGGGAATTTTCCTCATCAATATCCTCGCCGCCTTGTCGACGTTCGCCGGGATCGTGTTGTTCAGCTTCAGGGCATTCGGAAAAGCCGCTGCGCTGATGGCAGCATGTGTGTATGCCCTCACCGGAGGGGAAATGCGATTGGATGCAAACCAGTGCAACGTCGAGGCGTTCATGAATCCCATCGTCATCTGGAGCGGGATTCTGTTGCTCGAAGCTGGTTCGGCGAGTATCGTTCGCGCCGTATGCATGGGACTCCTGTGCGCTCTGGGCTTGCTCTTGAAGCAGAATACCCTCTTCCCGTTGATCGCGATGGGTTGCACGATCTGGTACATCCGGTATCGAAATGGCGATGCTTCGGGCTGGGCCGCCTTTGTGCCACCGGCCATCGTGATCTCGATGACGGCCGTTGCCTGGGGGGGGACGATCGCCTGGTTCTGGTGTGAGGGGCGACTCGAACCCTTCTGGACGGCGGTCATTACCTTCAATTGGCTCTTTACCGGGAAGATTCGAGACACCATGGTTGCCGCAACACACATGAGACACCTCATTCCCTTTCTGTTGCTCCTCCTGCCAGCCTGGGTGCTGTACGAAAGGCATCATCGAGAACCACGATCCAGATATTATATTGCAATGTGTATCATCATGGCCGGTCTTATCGGCACCGAAGTGGCCGTCGCCTGGACCAACAAATGGTTCCCACATTACTTTCAGTTGTTCCTCCCCTGGTTTGCCGTGCTCGCGGGCGCTCTCTGGGGGCGCGTGGAATCGGACGGCGAACCGCCGGCCGATGCGAAGAAATGGTTTTTCGCGGGAATCGGCGTGTTATTGCTGATCCAACATCTGTGGCAGTTTTCTCTTTCGCCGATTCAGTGGTCCAAGGAAAAATTCGGGATCGAATTCATCGCGACGATGCACCAGGGATATGAGCTTCGCGAGCTTCTGAAGGAAGGAGAATCATTTTTCCAGATGGAGGATGCGACGGGCCTCTATTTCTGGAGCCGTATTTCTCCTCCGACCCGATTCATCCATCATTATCCCTTGTTCTCTCAACTTGGCGATCGACTTCTGCCCTTTCTCTTCTCCGATCTCGAAAAAAGCAAACCGGAATTGATCGTCTGCCGCAAACACATGGATCCACTCCTGGCTATGCCTGGAAAAGACCTGCATCCGCTTATCGAATGGGTGAAAGAGGGATATCGTCCGCTTCCCGGCAACGAGCGGCGCCCGTATTTCAGCCTCTATTGTCGCAAGAATTCCCGCTTCACGAACACTCCACCCGACGCTGCTCTCGAAGAAAGCACCTATCGGTAACGCTATAAAACGTCGTTTCCATACTTCGACAGGGGGCGGTTGGGGCATTCATCCTTTCGACCCCACGGGATTGCCCTGGAGCTTCCGTTCCATGGCGATGACGGGCTGGATTGGGGGCGTCATCGGGTCAGGATCGTCAGAGCTGCGCGGGCCTTGGTGAGAAAATCTGACCAGGAGGTGAGACGGACCAGACGCCGGATGATATATGAGGGTCGATAGTAAAAAAAGAGATACATGAAGCGCAACAGCTTTTCGATCCGTTTGGCCGTCAGATGTTGGTACGAAATGAATGATTGTTTGATCGGGTCGATGGGTCGGTATTCGGGCTCGATCATCCAGCCGCGCTCTTGCGCGATGCGGTGAAACTCCGTATGGGGAAACGGTGTGCAGGCCGAGAAAAGGACGTAATCGACGTCGAGTTCGAGAAGCTTGCGGAAGGAATGGCGAATCGTCCGGCTCGTTTCGAGCGGGCAGGAGCCGAGGAGAAGGTTGATTTCAGGCTCTATGCCGGCCGATTTGAGATTCTCGACAGCCCGATAGATGTGGGAAATCTCGAGCCCTTTCCCGATTCGGTCGAGGATACGCTGATCGAAGGACTCAACGCCGATATCGATATACTTGCATCCGGCTCGGGCCATGGCACGAACCATCGCGGGATCCTGGAGCATATCGGCACGAGCGAGACACGACCAGGTGAGCCCGAGGGGGGCGATGCCCTCACAGATGCGCTGTGTCCGCTCGACACCCCAGACAAATTGGTCATCGACGAACGAGACGGCCTTGAAGCCTTCGGAAGCAAGTCGGCGGCACTCCTCGATCACGCGATCGGTGCCGTGCAGGCGAACGGGAGGCTTGCATCGGTGATTCCGTTTGTGTTCAATTTCTCGGGCAAAACTCAGCGCGTTGGGTACGCAGTAATAACAGCCAAAAGAGCAGCCCCGAGAAGCGAGAGCGATGGTGAAGGGCTGTATCCCCAACTTCGGATTGAAATAGTTCTTTGTGGGAAGAAGGGTGCGATCCGGGAAGGGCAGGGCGTCGAGATTCTCCACGACGGGCGTAATCTGGCTGGCCGGTACATCTCCGGTGGAGAGGGAAGAAACGCCTGGAAGCTGTGACGGATCCCCGTTCTGCGCAAGATGCTCCGCAAATGGAACGATCACGAGCTCAGGCTCGCCGCGGATAACCCAGCTGTCGTGAGCCAGGAACGGGGACGGCGATGCCGTGGGTTCGGTCGACACGAACAGAAAACGTGTGCTGGGCGAGGTTTGGCGTATGATGTCGCGGGCACGAAGGTCCGTCGTTTTCGAGAGAAAGACGGTGGAAAAGACCACGAGATCGTCACGTCGCTCGATCATGTCGCGGTGAAACTGATCGACGGTTCGCCCCTGGGCAGGATAATCGAGGATCTCCACCTGATGCCCGGCGTTTCGCAGCATGGTGGCAGGATAGAGAAGAAACAGGTTGGGAAGGGGGTAAATACCGTAGTTGCAGCCGAATACCCGCTCGGGGGCTGGCTTCCCGTCCAAAGCCGGGGGAGTGAGAAAAAGGATCTTCATTGATCAGCCTTTCGGGTTTGTCGTGAGAGCAGGGCGATATAGAGGCGCGCAATCCATGTGGAGGGAAGAGATGACAACCCCCTTTCCCCGAGATACCGCAAAATGTCGATGAACCTCGGCTTGATCCCAAGCCGTCGCCAGGCGTTCCACTTGACCCGAAGGGTGGCTTGCAGCACGTCTTCGAGGTGTCGAAACCGGGTGGCCTCGCGTGTGAGGCGATACTGTAAAACCACTTCGTCCAATGCATCGAGAGTTCCGAATCGGCAAATCTGAAGCCAGAGGTGATAATCTTCCGCGTATCTATATCGCTCGCAATACCGAAGGTGGAGGTCGCGAACGAAGGCGTTCCGGAACATGACGGTTGGGTGCAGGAGCGGATTCGCCCAGAGCGGGGAGACACGGGGAGTGCAGGGGCGAATCAGGCCCCACTCCCGGCCTGTTTCGTCGATATAGCTCACGGCTCCGCCCAACGCGGTGACGTGGGGATGTGCATCGAGCCAGGAAACCTGACGGACAAGTCGATCCGGGAGCGCGACGTCGTCGGCGTCCATGCGTGCGATATACGTCCCGGAACAGGCTTTCATGCCTTGGTTGAGAGCTGCCACGATTCCCCGGTGCTGCGGCTGGCGTATGATCCGAAGCCGGGTATCGCGGCGGCGAACGGATTCGAGAATCTCCAGGGTCATGTCCGTCGAGCCATCGTCCACGGCGATGAACTCGAAATCATCGAATGTCTGATGGCAGATGCTTTCGAGCGCTTCACGAAGGAACCGCTGGCCGTTGAAAACCGGCATCAACACAGAAACCTTTGGAGGTGTTCCGGAGGCCTGGGCCGAATCCGAACCGGCGGTCTCAGATGCGTGCATGCCTTGTACCGGCAGCCGCGTCGGGGTCGGATCTCCGCAGGGCATCGATCCGCGCGCTCAAGAGTGCCTGGTTCTGCGCGAGGTTTTTGAGCGTGTCGAGTTGCGAGGCATCGCGTATGGCGTGTTGCATTGCCAGAAGCATCAGGAACATCTGACCGAAGAAGAAGGTCGTCGACGTCGGAGCGACGATGCCGAGATACCCGCTGATCCGTTTCAAGAGCCGGTATTGTGTTCCGAATACAAAGATCGACGAACCGATCAGCAACCACATCCAGGAGTCGTCTTCACGGACTTTGCGGCGTCTGACCAGATCGAGGGTCAGATACAGGATGCCGAAGCTGAGGAGCACGACCCAGTTGCGCTGGCGGGGGGGGAGCGTGTCGCTCGGATCGAACTCAGCCATGGGAACCTCCGATGTGACGTAGAATTGTCATGAATATAGAAAGAAGCATCTTCGCGAGATAGCGGGCGGGATGGAACAGGCCCGAGTGCATGCTGCCTTCCTCCCGGGGGGGGCGCATGAGGATGTCCACCTCGCGGATGCGGATGCCGGCGTAGTGAAGCATCATGAACACGTCTGCATCAGGATAATCCATCGGAAATCCATCGCGCGAGAGGAGCCGAAGGGTGGTGCGGTTGAAGCCCTTGAATCCCGAGGTGGGATCGTTCAGATCGAAGCCTGAAAGGGCCCGGCAGATGCCGGCGAAAAAACGTCTGCCAAGCTCGCGAAGGAAGGGAGAACGATAGGAACTGTTGGCGTGGAACCTGTTCCCGATCACAAAATCGGTTTCTCCCGCGCGCAAAGGCTTCAGCAGATCGGGCAGGCACGCGGGATCATGCTGGCCATCGGCATCGAACTGGATAAGATGGGCATATCCGCGCTCGAGGGCATACTTATACCCCGTTTGAAGGGCCCCGCCATACCCGAGATGGACCGGCAGGGCAAGACAGGGAACACCGGCTTGGCTGGCCACGTCACGGGTGCCATCAGAAGAGCCGTCATCGACGACGAGCACATCGCAGCCTGACGGAAGAAGCCGCAGAAGCTCGTCCAGCGTCTCAGGCAGCCTTTTCTCTTCGTTGAATGCGGGAATGCAGAGAAGGGTGTCGGAAGGCGAAAGGTCTGCCTGGAATCCTTGCGAACCGGTGCGTGGGGAAGACTTCGGAGAGGGGAGGCGCTTACGGCGGCAGCCGGAGCTTTCATGGTGGCTTCCGTTGGGGCGTGACAGGTGTGATGGGGAAGGCGACTGGGTGGTCATTTCATCTGTTGGACGATCGAGAAGAGGGGCATGAAGACGGAAAGGGCGATGCCGCCGATGACGATGCCCATGAAGACGGTTAGAATCGGGGTGAGGGCGCTGGTGAGGCCTTCGAGGGCCTCGGAGGTTTCCTGGTCGTAGAAGTCGGCGACTTTCTCGAGCATCTTGTCGAGGTTGCCTGAGTTCTCGCCGACCTCCATCATCTTCTGAACCATCGAGGGGAAGATCGTGCTGCCCTTGACGCTCGATGCGAGACCTTTGCCCTGCTGCACGGAAACCGCCATCTGGCCGACGATCTCCTCGAGCACCTTGTTGCCCATGACAGAACCGGTGATACGCAACGCGTCGAGGATGGGAACACCGGAACCAAGGAGGGAGCAGAGTGTGCGGGCGAACCGGCTGATCGCGATCTTTTTCGAAATTGGCCCGAGGATCGGGGCGGAGATGACGAATCTCGCCAGAAGCGATTCCCCGAGCTCGGTCTTGAAAAAGGTGTAGAGACCGAAGGCGATACCTGCGATGGCTGCAATCACGAGGACATACTGCTCGCGGAGGGTGTCGGATGCCCAGATCAGGAACTTCGTGATGGGCGGAAGTTCGGCTTTCATCTTCTTGAACATCTTCGTGAAGTTCGGGAAGATCTTCACGAGCAGAAAGACGACGCAGCCGATGGCGAGGACGAACTGGACGACCGGAAGGGTGAGGGCCGACTTGACCTTGCCTCTGATCTTGGAGTCGGCTTCGGAAAAGGCCGCCAGCCGCATGAGGACTTTGTCGAGAATGCCGCCGGCTTCGCCGGCCTCGATCATATTGCAGTAGATATTGTTGAACACTTTCGGGTGCTTGCGGAGCGCTCCCGAAAAAGGCTGGCCAGAGCGAAGATCCTTGCCGACCTTGTCGAGGACATCCCTGAAGTAGGGATTCTCTGCCTGGTCATACATGATGCCGACGGAGTCGACCAGGGGGATCGCCGATCCGACAAGCGTCGAGAGCTGGACGGTGAAGACCATCAGCTCCTTCGCCGAAACGCTGCCGCCAAACGAAAGGTTGAACCCGCCGCCTTCCTTCGCGGCCGTGGCTTTGATCAGGTAGAAGCCCTTGTCGGAAAGCATCGAGGCGAGTTTCGCCATGCTTTCCGCTTCTATCTGGGTCTTGAGAACTTCGCCCTTCGCGTTCTTGACTTCGCAGTCGAACTTCGGCATCCGGTCACCCCCGCATCACCGATATATTACCGGTCCGCCGCCCCGTATGCAAATCTTCGGGGGTATTTGAAAAGCCTCACCACAGAGGAGACGAAGAACACTGAGGATTCACAGAGTTGAACTCCATTTCCGGAAAATCTCTGTGAAATCTTTGTGCCCTTCGTGTTCTCCGTGGTGAGGCTGTTTTTCTCGCTTTACTCCTTGCGGGAGAGGGCGAAGATTTCTTCGGGGGTGGTCAGTCCCTGCTGGAATTTCAGGGTGATGTCCTCGCGCAGGGTTTTCATGCCGCCGGCGATCGCGGCCTGCATCAGGTCGTCGGGGCCGGCATTCTGGATGATCAGGCGCCGGATCTTCTCGCTCGTGTACATGACCTCGTGGACGCCGAGGCGGCCTTTGTAGCCCGTGTTGCCGCATTTGTCGCAGCCCTTGCCTCTATAGAACGTGGTATTTATCGACTCGGGGGGCAGACCGATCTCGCCGAGGACTTCCGGGGTGATGGTCGTATCGGGATTCCGGCAGACCTTGCAGATGCGCCTCGCCAGACGCTGAGAAACGATGCAGAGCAGGGCGGCAGAGACGAGGAACGGTTCGACCCCCATGTCGACGAGCCGTGTCGCGGTGCTGGGAGCGTCGTTCGTGTGCAGGGTCGCGAAGACCAGGTGGCCCGTCAGGGCGGCCTCGATTGCTATCGTCGCCGTCTCCTTGTCGCGGATCTCGCCCAGCATGATGACGTCCGGGTCCTGCCGAAGGAAGGCGCGCAGAACCGTCGAGAAATCGAGGTTGATCTCCTGGCGAACCTGAACCTGGTTGATCAGCTTCAGCTTGTACTCGACCGGATTCTCGACGGTGCAGATGTTCATGTCGATGCCCTTGATCGCGTTGAGACACGCATACAGGGTGGTTGTCTTGCCCGATCCCGTGGGTCCCGTGACGAGAACCATGCCGTTCGGCGATCCGATCGCCTTCGTGAGGAGCTTGTAGTTGTCGGGCGTGAAGCCCATCTGGTCGAGGCTGACCTGGACGTTCGACTTGTCGAGAATTCGCAGGCATACCTTTTCCCCGTAGGCGACGGGGATGGTGTTGACGCGGAAGTCGATCGGCTTGTCCATGATCGTCATCTGGATGCGGCCGTCCTGCGGGATGCGCCGTTCCGAGATGTCCATGCCGGAGAGAATCTTGAGCCGCGAGACGGCCGATGCCTGGGCTTCGGGCTGGAGCGTCATCGCGATCTGGAGGGTGCCGTCGATTCGGTAGCGGATGCGCAGCTCTCCTTCGTCGGGCTCGATGTGAATGTCGGAGGCGCCCTTCTGAACCGCCTGGGTGAGGATCAGGTTGACCAGCTTGATGATCGGGGTTTCTTCGCTGGCCTTTTTCAGGCTGTCCATGTCGCCTTTCTTGTCGCCCTCGGGGCCGTCGGCGGTGATCTGGCTCAGGGCGTCGGCCATGGCGCCGGCGACGTACAGCTTGTCGAGCGTCTCGTTGATCTGGACTTCGGAACAGATCGAGCGCACGACCTCGCAGTTGTTCTGGAATTGAATCTCGTCGATGATGAAAACGTCGAGCGGGTCCGCCATGCCGATCATCAGGCTCTTGCCGTCGAAGTTGATCGGCACGAGCATGTGCTTGCGGGCGATCTTCTCGGGCACCATCTTCAATATCTCAGGCTTTATTTCGACTTTGTTCAGGTCGACGAACGGCACCTTCAGCTGCTTCCCCAGGACCGGTAGAAGCTTCGCGTCGGTGAGATACCCGAGTTCGATCAGCACCTGTCCAAGGCGTTTGCCGCGCTTTTTCTGCTCGGCGAGGGCGATGTTCAGCTCCTTGTCCGTGATATGGCCGGCTTCGATCAGCATCTCGCCGATTTTCTTGCGTTTGAACATCGCTTCCTTCCTCTATCCTGCCGGGTTATACAACGAAGGTACCGTTCACTCCAGAGTCACAGAGACACAGAGATCGTTTCACCACAAAGGCACGAAAGCAAAAAAACGAGAAATGAACCGCACGCCTCAGCGCCTCCGCGGTGTATCTTTCCATACTCCGGCATGCCGTTCCTGAAATAATAGTATATGTTAACGCATATATTCCGGAACTCCGTGCCTCCGTGTCTCTGTGGTGCATTTCGTTCCTCAGCGGGCGGATTCCCAGTATTTGCGGCGGGCGTCCATGTAGTGGGGGTTGAGCTTGATCGCGTGCTGGAACTCGTCCATGGCCTCATCCGTGCGGCCCTGTTTCTTCAGGACCATGCCGAGATGGTAATGCAGGTCGGCGTATTCGGGATGTTCCTTCAGCAGGCGCTTGTATTCACGTTCGGCAATGTCGAGCAGGCCGAGGTCGGTGAAGACGAGGCCGAAGTCGATGGTGATGCTGCTCTTGTCCAGGCGACCTCCAAGGTGGTCCTCGACGACGCGTCGATACTCGATCATCGCCTTGTTGAAGGCTCCCTGGTCCTGGAGGATGCGGCCCACGTAGTAGCGCGCAGCCGCGTATCGTGGATTGATGGCCAGGGCGTTCGAAAAACTCGCCATCGCCTTGTCGAGCGAGCGGTTGTCGTAAAACAGGAGGCCGATGTTGAAATGCGCGTCGGCGAAGCGAGGGTTCAGGGTCAGTACGGATTCATACGCCGCAACCGCCTGTTCCCTGTCACCGATGCGCCGGTAGGCGTGGCCCATGTGGAGATAGTAGACGGGATTCTTCGGATGGATATTGACCGCTTTCACGTAGCAGAACGAGGCCTTGTCGTATTGCTCCTTGATATAGAACGCGTTCCCGAGATGGAACAGCATCTCGTGATGCTTGGGATGCACCCGCAGAAACTTGATGCAGGCGTCGACCAGTTCGTCGATCAGGGCCGTGTTATAGCTATCGACGGGGGCCACGTCAGCGTTGCGAAAGGACCGACTTGATATCGCGGCCGAGCTTCGTTCGGGGCTCGACAAGCCGGAATGACGGACGGTCGGTGCAGTAGCGGTGGAGAACCTCGAGACCTTCGTAGGCGCGCTTCCCGAGCGAATCGAGCAGGCTTTCGAAAAGCGGCGCGAGGTGATGGATACCCGGCTCGATCTGTTCTTCCTCGCGCAGATGGAACCGCAGCTTGTAGACGATGCCGTCGTCGCGCCGGAAGATGTCGACCTCCGGATCTTCGAGATGCTGGCTACGCGAGCCGAACCGCCGGACCGCGAAAAAGTGGTCGCGCTCGTAATCCTCATACAGGTCGACGCCCCAGATGTAGGGATTCTTGAAGACGCACATCGGGAAGATCGGCGACAGGAACCGCTTCATCGAGTCGACGACCTCGTAATTGTACTGCTCGGCCGGAATCGTGATCGCCAGCTCGCCACCGCGCAGTTCGAACATGCCGCCGAGTTCGAAATCACCCCTGATGACCTCGATGCGCTCAGGCTTCTCGAGGTTCTGCAGGATCTTTCGCGTGCGGTCGTTGAACGTCGAGAACTCCTCGTCGGGTCGGTCGGAGCGGGTGATGCTCAGCCGCTCGAGCGGCATTGCAAGGATCGTCTCGAGCACGTTCGACAGAATCTCGCGGTCCTTGCGGCTGCTGAAAAAGACGTATTTCTCAAAAATGTCGCATGTCTCGTTCATGGGGCTGCCTTTTCCGATTTTACATATACCATCGTGATGTCATCATCGTGAGGGATCGTTTCCTTGAACCTGTTCATTTCATTCATCACATGATACACCACCGACGCCGCTTTTCCGGCAGGTGCGGTGTCGAGCGCCGTCTTGAGCCGCTCGAGGCCGAACCGCTCGCGCTGCCGGTTGAGGAGATCGAGCACGCCGTCGGTGTACAGGAAGACGCCGTCGCCGGGTAGAAGGTCGACCGTGCGCTCCGAATAAGCGTTTTCCTCCTGCTCGAACAGGCCGAGTGGGATGCCCGCGTCGAAGTCGATTTCCTCGACGAACCCGGTGCCGGTCCGCACCACGAGCGGCTTGCAGTGGCCGGCGCTGGCGCAGGTCACGGTGCGCTTCTTCGGGTCGAACACCGCGATGATCATCGTCGCGAACAGCGGGCCCATCTGCTCTTTCGCCAGTTGCTCCGAAAGGAACAGCAGAAACGCGCCGGGGCCGGCGAACTTGTCGGCCATGGCGCGGACCAGCGCCTGGATCTTCGACAGAAAGAGGGCTGCGGGAAGCCCCTTGCCGGACACATCGGCGATCGTCGCGAGAAGACGGTCGTTGGAAAGCGGGATCAGATCGTAGTAATCGCCCGAGATCTCGTTGCAGGGAACGCAGGAACCGTGAACGTCGAGGCCCTGCTGGATCGGCGACTGTTGCGGAAGCGTCGATGTCTGCAAGGTTCGGGCGATGTCGACTTCGTGGATCAGACGGTCCTGGCGAAGGTTCTCCTTGAACAGACGGTGATTCTCGATGCAGATGGCGATATGCTTGTTGAACAGGGTCGCCATCACCTTCTCGTCATCGGCGAGGGCCCGCCGGTCGGGGCTCGTGAAGACGACGAGGCCGAGAATACGGTTCCAGACCATGAGCGGGAGGATCGTCAAGTCGCGCGGCTCCTGGCGCCCGCGGAGGGGCAGGGAGAAGTTTTTCCAGTCGTCCGAGTTCAGCCGCTCGATGTCGATTTCCTGCCGGATGATCTCGAGGGTCTTGCGGGTGATCGGGTCGTCTTTTGGAATCAGGGGGAGAATCTCGCCGGTGCGCGGTTTCGTACCGCAGGCAAACTGGAGCGCCGACGCCTCGCGCGTATAGATGAGGATCGTCATCGTAGGGAACAACTCCTGGCAGAGCTGGAGGGCGACGTGCAGCTGGCGGCCAAGCTCGGCTGCGTAGTTCATGTAGCCGAGAAGGTGCGAGATGCGCTCGAGATCGACGCAGCGGTTGTGCAGTCGGGAAATGCTGCCCTTGTACCAGTCGATGAGGGCGTTCGACTGGAAAAACAGGTCTGTCAGGTCAGCCGGGGGAGCTTCGGGAAG
Source organism: Candidatus Ozemibacteraceae bacterium (assembly GCA_017998915.1). Classification (GTDB taxonomy): domain Bacteria; phylum Muiribacteriota; class Ozemobacteria; order Ozemobacterales; family Ozemobacteraceae; genus MWAR01. The sequence continues at coordinate 3,728 of JAGOCE010000061.1, read as the reverse complement.
CGGCGAGCCATCGATGTGATCGATCGAGAGGTTCCGGATGGTGTTCCACCAGAAACTGATGATGCCCAGCAGGAGGGACGTGAAAACGAGAAATCCCAGGCTCAGCAGATTCTCGGCGGAATACCGTATATCACCGGGAATACGGTTCAGCGTGAGCGCGATGCCGCCCACGACCAGCAGAATGCCGGCCGTGAACAGGATGAACGGGTATCGTTTCAGGTAGGTGCGCATAGGACTTTTGTCCCGTCACTCTACACCCCCCGAACTCCCTGCGTCAACGCGCCCCAGCAGCCAATATATTCGGCCTCGGCCCGTAAGGTCGCTTCGCGAAGCGCCCGGGCCGTTCTTCTCTTTCAAACTTCGAACTTCAACCTTCCGACTTCCCCGCAGGGGTGCAAAACCAGGTGAGAAGCAGCTCGATCGGGGCGCCGAAATAGACGATCAGCAGGAGTTCCAGAGCCTGAGAAACGTCTGGAGCATTCTTGCAGGCGGCTTCGACGCGACTGACCATCCGAAACAGGTCGGTGGAGCGCTGTGCCTGCATCTCTCCCACGACGTTCTGGACGAGGTGGTTCAGAGACACCCCCAGATACAGAAACGTGAGCAGGAACAGCCCAATCACGATCCAGCCGGCAAGAACACGCCCCATCGCGCGGTGTCCCATGCCGGGACAGACGAAAAGGCTGAGCAGGATGGCCTTGACCAGACTCCGGCCTGATCGGGACGGAGTGGCGGATGCCGAAGAAGCGGCTGAAGCCGCCGGTCCCTCGGGAGCGGCGGCTTCAGGTCTGAGTTTGGATGATTCTGTCACGCGATCATGCTGCCCGATACTGCTCCCAGGTGCCGTCGAGACGGCTGTCGAGCCTCTGCAGATGCTCCTGCAGCGCGTTGATGGCGGCGGGATCGCCGATTTTGGCCAGTGCTTCGCTCGCGGCCATGCTGACTTCCTCCTTGGGATCGCCGAGGGCGGCGATGAGGGCCTGGACGACTGCCGTGCCGCGCTTGTCGCCGAGCTGGATGCAGGAAATGCGGCGCACGCGCCAGTCGGGGTTCTTGAGCCCCCGGATGTACCGGAAGGTCTGATCGAGCGGCGTGACGGAGGCCAGTGTGGGAACACGGGGCCTGTTCGCCGGCCGGGATCCGGTCGAAGGCTGTGCCGTCCAGCGTTCCCAGGCGGCGGAGAAGACCTTCTCGAAAATGAACCATCCCGCGAAATAGACCATCGTCAGGAGCAGAATCTTGAATTCGAGTTCCAGCATGGCTGATGCCTCCGTCGATCGGATATTTTTCTCCGATATCTATCGGCATCGAACGACGAAGGCCGAAGAGGAAGTTGCGGATGGCCGGTTCAGAGCATCACGGGCCAGCGGGACGCATCGGCGGTGAATTTCCCTTCGAGAACCGAGATCAGGCTCTCGATATCAGGTGAGCGGAAGCCGAAGGTCGCGAGGCCGGTCGTGGCTTCGGGGATGCTGTCGAGATCGTAGGGGTTGCGGAGAGCCGCGAGAAGCGTTCCCGGAGTGGCGGCAGCAAGGCTTCGGAAGGCTTCCTTCTGACCGGGAAACAAGTGGGCGTTGTAGGAAAGGATCAGCAGTTTCGCGGGCTGCTCCGCCGATTCGAGAGCCGCGCGGACCGGCGCCGCGATCGCGTCGGCTGCATCCTTTGGGTGATACATGACGCAGCGGGCGTTTTTGAACGCCTTCTGAATCTGGTGCGCCGGACCTGCATCGAGATGGTCTTCCTCGACCTGCACGAGCGAGGCGATATGGGGGCACGCAACGACGAGGTTCGTATCCGGCGAAAGGGGCAGATCGCCAGCCTGAGCGCGTGACGAGAGAATGGCCTTGTCGTGGGCCTCACGCACGAGCGCTTCGTGCGATCGCGCCAGGGCGGTCAGCGGGGAGGATGGATTCGTGGCAGAGAGCTTCGAGCGGGCCCGGGCAATGCGTTCGAGACTTTCGTCGAGCCTGCGGGCCGCCGCCGGAGAGGACTCGACCTCGCGGAGAATGGCTTCAGCAGCAGTTTTCTGCCGCTCGAGATCGTGACAGATGAGCAGAAGATCGGCTCCGGCGAGGAAGGCGAGGCGTGAGGCTTCGGCCACGCCGTATTTCTCGGTGATCGCGCCCATCTCGAGGTCGTCCGTGATCAGCAGTCCTTCGAAACCGAGTTCGCGTCGCAGGAGGCCTGTGAGGACGTTTTCGGAGAGAGTGGCGGGGAGGTTGGGGGAGGGTTCGAACGCGGGGAAGAAGACGTGCGCCGTCATGACGGCGTCGATTCCCGCGTCGATGGCCGCTTTGAACGGGGCGAGTTCGAACGACAGCAGCCGCTCGCGGTCGTAGGGAATGACCGGCAGCGTGAGATGGGAATCGACTTTCGCGTGGCCCTTTCCAGGGAAGTGCTTTGCGCATGCGAGCACCCCGCCCTCGCGGAGTCCGTTCGCGAAGGGAATGGCGTATCGGATGACGGTCTCCGGGGTATCGCCGAAGGAGCGGGCGCCGATGCCAGGGTTGCCCGCATGGTTGATATCGAGCACGGGAGCCAGGTTCCAGGTCAGGCCGATCGACCGCATTTCGGCGCCCATGGCGGCTCCGATGCGCCGCGCGAGGTCCGGGTCGCCGGTCGCCGACAGGGCCATCGCGCCGGGAAAGAGGCTGCCATGGCGGAGAATGCGCATCACGAGCCCGCCCTCCTGGTCGATGGACGTGAACATGCGGACCCCCGAAGCCGTCTCGAAGTGCTTCAGCACGGGGCCGAGCGCGAGAGGGTCCTCGAGATTGCGCGCGAAGACGATGAGTCCGCCGATGCCCCACTCCTCGACGAACCGAAGCACGTCCGCAGAAGGCTCGAGGCCCTGGTAGCCGATGACGAACAACTGTCCGATTTTCCGTTGCAATGTATTCATGCCGTGATGATAAATGCCGCCCCTGAAATTTCGCAAGCGGCTGGGCGCGGACGGGGATACCTCCGGCATCGAGCATGCAGGCGATTGTCGTGTTCCTCATGAGACGGGGAGTGGCTTGGGGGATATTGTGTGATGTTCCCCGCGTGATGTATGATGCGGGGCATATTCTCCAGGAGATTCTGCATGTATTGTTTCCGATGCGGTCACGAACTTCAGCCCCGCTCTGCCGTCTGCCCCACGTGCGACACGCCGCAGAAACGGCGGCAGCGCCATCGCCAGCGGCTTTTGCTCGGGCTGTTCATCTTTCTCGCCGGCGCCTTCACTGGAAGCATATTCGATAGTATAGTATTCCGGGGGCGCTCATGGGACCATTCTCTCATCGACCTCCTGACGGGAGGCGGCCGGCAGGCGAGTGAACCAGCGCAGATCCCGGCCGGTCCGCAGTGGGAGACGGTTTCCCCGCCTTCCTCGGAACCGCAGACGCAGCCGGCGGGAAGCGGCAAGGGGACGGTGCCGCCTGCCGTCGTGCCCTTCAAGCCCGGCCAGCCCGGAGCCCCGTCGATGGCTCAGCTCCCCTCGCTCGACCGCCCGAACGGTGAGGTGAGCGCGGCCGCATCCGGCGCGCAGAACGTCGCAACCGGGCCGGCAGCCGCCGGCTTCGACGAGGTTGCAGCGGTCTCTGATCCCGGGGCGCCTGCCGCGACGGCAACGGCTGAGGCTGCCACTGCAACCGATACCGCGGTTGCCGGGAAACCCGCCGATCTTCCCGACGCGGATCTCACTCCGGCGGGGCTCGAGAAGCTTGAAACCGGGACCGGCAACAACT
>JAGOCE010000060.1 GCA_017998915.1 Candidatus Ozemibacteraceae bacterium | reverse complement strand
GCTCTCGAGGTCGCCCAGCGTGGGGATGTCTTGGTTATCGATGCGAAGGGAATCAGGACGCGTGCCGCCTGGGGAGGGGTCCAGACGCTGATGGCCGATAAGCTCGGCCTTGCCGGAATCGTCATCAACGGGATGGTGCGTGATCTTGACGAGATCCGGAAGCAGGCGCTGCCGGTGTTTGCCTTGGGAGCCTCGCCGGGCGGGCCGCTGAAGGGGTGGGGTGGAAACGTGAATTTCCCCGTTTCATGCGGCGGTGTCGCCGTCAATCCGGGGGATATCATCATCGGTGATGACGACGGAATCGTGGTCGTTCCGGCGGCGATCGCGGAAAGTCTGATCCCCCTTTGTGAGCGTCGCGTCAAGCTCGAGGCAGAGTGGATCCAGCGCGTGGAGCGCGGTGAGGGGACGATGGATGCGGTAGGCCTTCGCGACATGGCTGACAAAAGCGGGATTCAGTATGAATAGGAGAGATGGGATGGATGTGAAACGACAGGTTCTGGCTTTCTTCGAAAGCAAGGGGGGGATTCCCGGTGCGACCGAGGAGGAACGCTTGAAATGCGGGTATCTCGATACCCGCGTCATCGACTCGATGGGCATTGTCTCGATGGTTCTCGAGTTCGAGGCGACTTTCGGCATCCGGTTTTCACCTGCCGAGATGCAGTCGTTGGAGTTCCGGACCGTTGGAGGTCTCATCTCTCTGATCGAGCGGATGCAGAAAGAACAGGGCCGTGGCTGAACTGGCTCCGGATTTGATCGTGCTTCCTGCCGCCGGACGGTGGATTCTCTACAACGTCGCGGCCCGGACAAGCCTGGGCGTGGAGACATCCGGCCTCGAACTGCTGAGCAGAATTGCTTCTTCTCCTGAATCCGAGCTGGTTCCCGGTCATGAGCACGACACGTTCCGGGTTTGGGAAATCGCCTGGTTTGCGAACGAGAATGGGCTGATGGCCGATCCGACGCCGTTCCGCCGCACGCCCGATGAGTGGCCGGCCGCCGAGGAGTTGACGGAAACCAGCCTCCTGGAACGCTTTCGCAGGCATCGCCTCGTTATCGACGATTTCGACGGCTATCGTCGCTCGCTCGGGCCCAAAACGTCGGTGCTCGATTTCGAACACGCGGGAAACTTCCATCAACGGCTTGGCCAGCATCTGATGCTCATGAGGCGCGTTTCTCCCGAAAGCTGGTGGCTGACCCAGAAGTTCACCGACGACCTGGCCGAGGTGAAAGAGAATTTGTATGGAGCGGTCCAGGCAGCCTTTCTGAAGGAGTATCTCCCGAAAAAGTGCGGTCCCGGCATGCATGTCATCGATCTGGGCTGTGGGCCGGGGTATTTCACCGACCTGATCGCCCGGACCGGAGCCGACACGCTCGGCCTCGATCCCAACAAGACCTATCTCGATGTGGCCCGTCGCCGCACCGGCGGCGCGCGGTTCGAGGAGGCTGATATCGGCCGCCCCGGTGCGCTCGACCGTTTCCCCGCCGGTCAGGCCGATGTGGTGTTCATGAGCGATGCGATGCTGTTCTATTTCGTTCCGATCTCGCCACAACAATCGACGGATATCCACGCCCTTTTCGAAGACATTCGGCGGTTGCTCAAGCCGGGAGGCCTGTTCATCAGCATGGAGCCGCATTATCTGTTCTGGCTTCTCCCGTGGCTCGGTGATCCCGAGCATCCGTTCACCATCTTGTCTGAATATCGGGAAAAATATTTTGCCGTCACCACATCCCTGTCGAAATACATCAAATCCTTCGTGAACAACGGCTTCTCGATCATCGGAATGGAGGAGCTCGAGCCTTCGCCGGCTCTGAAGGAGCGGGACCTGCGTGCCTGGGGATTTGCCCGGGAATTTCCGCTCTGGCATGTGGTCGAAGCGAGGAAGGAGAGATGACGGCAAACAAGGACATGCATCATTACTCGAAGCAGACGCTCGTATCGGCTCTCAGGACGGCTGGAATCACCCCCGGCGACACCGTGTTTTCGCATGTCGGATTGGGAATGCTTGGCTTTCCCGAGGGGGGAGGAGGGATGCCGAGAGCTGCTCTGCTTCTCGACCAGGCGTTTTCCGAGGTCTTGGGTCCCGAGGGAACCCTGTTGGTGCCAACCTACAGCTACTCGTTCTGCAAAAACGAGCCGTTCGACCCCGGAACCACGCCGTCGGATGTCGGGGAGTTCACCGAGTATTTCCGCACGAGACCCGGTGTCGTGCGGAGTTTGGACCCGATCTTTTCGGTGGCCGGTCGAGGGCCCAAAGCCGCCGAGCTCTTTGCCGACCTTCCACGGGACTGTTTCGGCCGTGACTGCATCTATGAGCGGCTGGTGCATGCCGGCGCGAAGATCTGCAACGTTGGTGTCGGGTTCCGGTATGCCACGTTCATTCATCATGCCGAGCAGAGCTTCGGTGTTCCGTATAGATATTTAAAACTATTTATCGGGAAAATCCGGCGTGACGATGTCTGGACGAAGGAAGGATGGTTGTATAACGTCCGGGTTTACGGGGAACAGGGTTTCCCGGATCTGCGCCGTCTCGAGCAATCGGCACGGGAGCGAGGTCTTGTCGGTTCTGCCTTGGCTGGCTTTGGAGAAGTGACGTGCGTTTCCTGCCGCGATCTCTGGGACCTGTGCGCGGAAAAACTGCGTGAAGACCCGTGGTATCTCGCCACCGGCCCCGCAGGCAACCTGATCGAAGCCGAAGAAAAGCGGGTCGGGAAACAGAGTTTCCCCATCAGCCTCGAAGAAACACCCACGATGATGGATATCATCCGATCCCTCTATCCACTTCCACGGGATATCGTGTCGGACGGCTGTGATGCCGCCTTGTCCGCGCTTGCCCGGGCGTTCCCGCTGCGGATTCACCGGTATCCCACCGGTACAAAGTGCTGGACCTGGACTGTGCCGGAAAAATGGGCATGCCGGGAGGCCCATCTCGAAACCCTGGATGGCCGACGCCTCTTTTCGACGACGGAACATCCGCTCCATGTGGTTTCCTATTCCCTGCCGTTCTCCGGTGAGGTTGCGAGAATCGATTTGTTGAAGCATCTACACGTTCACCCCCGGGATCCCGATGCCATTCCATTCGTTCAAGAATATTATGAGCGTGACTGGGGCCTGTGTTGCTCTTGGAAAATGCGGGAAACGCTTCGTGACGATGCGTATCGCGTCCGGATCGAATCGGTCTTCAGTTACGGAAGCCTGAAGGTTGGCGAAATGATCGTGAAAGGCGTGAGCGATGATTCGATCGTCCTGTGCGCCCATCTCTGCCATCCGGCCCAGGCAAACGACGGATTGAGCGGTGTTGCCGTCGGCCTCGAGGTGATGAGACAGCTCCAGAAACGCGTCGGGTTGCGTTACACATACCGGATGCTGCTGCTTCCCGAGACGATCGGCTTGAACGCGTGGTTGAGTCAGAACATGGCTCTGATTCCCACATTGAAAGGCGGGTTGTTCCTGGATATGCTCGGGACCTCCCTGCCATTTGCCCTGAAGCACTCCCTTGTCGATTCATCCGAGTGCGACCAGGGCTTCGCGCTGGCCTTCCGCACGCATGCCCCCAGTGGACAGGTCACGGCATTCCATCCGGAGAGTGACGAATGGCAGCTCAAAAGCCATGGAGTGCAGGTTCCCATGTTGGCCTTCTCCCGACTCAGCCCGGAAACCGGCTTCGGCTGGCCATACCCGGAGCATCATTCCGACAGAGACACCCCTGCCATCATCACGAACCAGAATCTCGAGGAGTCCGTTGATCTCATCCTGCGGATGATCGATGTTTTCGAATGAAACCGCGTGCCGATCAATCACTTCTTCGGCGAAGCCACAGGCCCCGGGAATATGCTCCCGGGGCCTGTTATATAAAACTAAAAATTCAACGCATGACGACGTTGTCGAGCCAGAGGGTTCCTGTCGCTGGGATCGCGCCAGTGATCTTGATGCCGATGCTCCTGACGAGGCTTTTTTCTTCGGGTTGGAGCTGGTAAACGGCCTTGAAGCCGGTCGCCTGCCAGAGATTCGGTTTTGCCATGAAGCCGCGTTCCACGAGCCGCCTGGAGAGCGGATTTCCCGCTTCGTCGAGAAGCTCGACCAAGAGTCGGGCCCGGATTTCGCCCGAGCCGTTGAAATGGAACGAGCCCTGGAGCTGCTGCCCTTCCTTCAGCGCAGAAACGGGGACCGGCGGGAGCTCGACGGTCGTTTCGCCCGCGTCGATGCCGGTGATGCGCAGGGAGGCGTAGCCGGTTTTCGGCTGCTCGAGATCCCGGGCGGCTTGGCCGCCAGGCGCGACGACACCTCGCGGAACGCCGTTTCCATCGTCATACTCGAAATCGCCGTTGTCGACGAGATTCTCTGTTTTGGGAGCCGCGGCCCGTCGGAGGCGCAAATCATCGAACCAGACCTGGCCCCGCGAGATCGGGCCGTTCTGAAGCAGAACCCGGATGAATGCAGCATCCTTCGGCAGGTTCACGGTCGGGGTTCCGTTGCCGGAAAACGTGCCTTCGACGGCTTGCCATGCGGTTGAGACCGTGGCGCCCGCCAGCACGGGCCAGATGAAGCCGCGCAGGCGCTTTGCCTTGTCGTATACCTCGGCGCCGACGCTGACTTTCGCGGAACCGTCGCTCGAGCGCATCCAGCCAGACAGCACGTAGGTTTCGGAGGGATTGACCGCGATCATCTCCGAGACGACGCGTACAGGTCGCAAGTGTGACGAGGGAGTCAGCCTGAGTGAGCCGCGGCCGGTGACAGCCTGTTCCCGGTCGAAAGCGACGTTCCCTTCCTTTACGGTCCAGGCGTCGGGGGTGCCTTTGTTCGCGAGGTCCGTCTCGAAACTGCTGTTCTGAAGGAGATTTTCCGGCGAATCCGAGAGGATGTTGAACGAAAGCGTCAGATCGGCGGCGGCGAGCTGTGTCGCCGGAACGCCGGGTGCGGCGGAGAGAGCGGCGGAGCTGCCGGGGGCCAGCGAGACGAGGCGGCTCTTGGCCTTCTCGACGCGGTCCTGGGACGGCGGATGGGTGCTCAGATACTGCATGAGGCCCTTTTCGCCCTTGCCGAACTTTTGGACGAATTTTTCCCAAAGCACGACCTGGCCGAGTGGGTTGAACCCGGCATTCGCGATCCTCGTCTGGCCGATTTCGTCGGCTTCGTGCTCGTCATCGCGCGAGAATTTCAGCATCGTCACCGCGCCGACGACCTGGCCCCAGGTGTCGCGGTCGCGGCCGCTCTTGACAGCTTTTTGCAGCAAAAGCTGGAACGCGGTACTCTGGCGCAACTGCTTGAGCGAGTGGCGACGCTCGGCATGAGCGAGCTCATGGGAGAGAACTGCCGCGAGTTCATCGTCAGATCCGACAAAGTCGAGCATGCCCTTGTAGATGAAAATGTTGCCTCCCGGGATGGCGAAGGCGTTGACGGTGTTGTCGTTGAGGAGTGTGATGTTGTAGTCGAAGCCCCGATCGCGAAACTGCGGTTTGATGCGGTCGAATACCGATTTGACCCAGCGGTTGGCCTCGGGGTCCTTGTATTTCTTGCTGGTCAGGTTGATGAGCCATTTCATCTCCTGCCCGACCCGCTTCTCGGCTTTCGTGTCACCCGACAGCCACAGCATCATGTTCACCTGCTCGTATGTCTGATACACCTTGAGGAGGTCGCCGAGAATGTTGCGCGCTTCCGCTCCGAAGGGAATTCCAAACAGAAGCGAAGCCGCTAGCGCCGCTTTCAATGTAAACCGTTTCATATACAACTCCTTTGGCCGTGGCAGCTCCAGCCGCGAGGCATGACTCCCCGTATTATCCGACACCCTCCGACACCTGTAAAGAGTACCGAGTCGGCTTGACGGAGAGAGTCACTGCATGCAACGCAACGATGGGCTGTCAGATTGACGAAAAGGCCGGGGCCGATCCTCACGACCTTCGTGGGTGACGTTTCATGATCACGGTGTCGATGCCGGCCGGGTTTTTCCCGGCAGCCTGTGCGTCGATGAACCCGAAGCCGGTGAAAAGCGCCCGGGCGCTCGTTCCAGAGGTGATCCCTGCGGCAAACGTCTGCACGAGGATCTCTGCCGCCGGATCGAGTTCCCGTACCGCCGTTTCCAGCAGCAGGCGCCCGATGCCCCTGCCACGGCAGGACGAGGAAACGGCCAGCCACGCAATCTCGTTTCCCTTGCGATCGATCGCGATGATGCCGCCGATCGTGCCGTCTCCAGCTTCACAGCAGAATGCGCTCTCCTCGAGGATGACCTTCCGAATGCCGGTTCGGAAATCCTCGCTGTCTGCCATGGGGCCAAACAGCGGCTCAACCTCGCGCGCCATCTCCAGCCATGCGGGAATATCCTCGAGCTTTACCGGGCGTACCATATCCGAATCCTTTCGCGACGTTCGGCGATGGATCTTTCACTTGTCCCTGAATGTTTTTTTGGCGGTTTTGAGGAATTTGCCGAACTCGCGGTCTCTCTTGCGTTTTTCGGCGTGCGATAACTGGTGAAACTCCGACTCGTGGCGCAGTTTTCTATAGTTGTCGAAATGTTCTCGGCTGAGATCGCCCGCCTGGACGGCCTCGCGAACGGCGCAGCCGGGTTCGCCCGTGTGGGTGCAGTTTCGGTATCGGCAGCCGGAGGAAAGGTTCGCGATGTCGGAATACCCGCTTTCGATACCGCTTTCCGCGCCGCAAACGCCGAACTCGCGCATGCCGGGATTGTCGATGACCAGCGCGCCGCCGTTGAGACGGATCAGTTCACGGCGGACTGTCGTGTGGCGGCCTTCGCCCGTTCCGCTCACGGCTTTCGTCTCCTGCCTGCCGCGGCCGACAAGGTGATTGATCAGGGTGCTCTTGCCCACGCCGGACGAACCGACGAAACAGTAGGTTCTGCCTGGCTCGAGCAGCTGTTCGAGGGCGTCGAGGCCGTCTCCCGTCATGTTGCTCAGCGTCGAAACCGGGGCGGTGATGCCGGCAGCGCGAATATTTGCCATCTGGCCGGCCAGGATGTCGGGCCCGACGAGATCCGTCTTGGTGAGCAGGATGTGCGGAACGGCTCCGCCGTCCATCACCATGACGAGATAGCGCTCGAGCCGATTGAGATTGAAATCGTAATGGCAGGACTGGACGATGACGGCACAGTCGATATTCGCGGCGATCATCTGGGAATCGCCCCCGGGGCCCGCCGCTCGCCGACGAAGGGCGGTCCTGCGCTCAAGCAGACCATGGATCATTCCGAAATCGTCACCGGGCTGCCGTTCCAGATACACCCAGTCGCCTACGCACGGATGCTCGTGGGGAAAGGGATGCCGGTGTAGGAAACTTCCCGACAGCTTTGCCCTGAAGAAACCTGCCGGGTCGACGAGCAGCAACTGCTCCCGGTCGACCGCCGCGACTCGCGCGATTGCCGCCTCTGGCTGGTCTGCCGCCCGCTTTTCGAACCAGTCGCTCCACCCCAGACCCTTCAGCTTGTCGTGATTCATGCTCATCTGCATCGTTTCATCACCCATTGCGATCATTGAGGAATATGACCGCCGGACTGGCCGTCACTCCCTCATCGTGTATTCCATTCAGTATATCATGCGCCGTCAAGGTGACCACGGTCTGGGCCGGGGCGACAATCGGCGGAAGGTCACGAAACCCGCAGAAAATGGTCTCGAAGAGGAGTTGAACGGCCGATCAGGGCGGCCGACGGATACCCGGCGGCGTGGAGGTCGGTGAGGACCTGTTCGGCGACATCGGTGGAGATCAGCATCAGAAGGCCGCCCGAAGTTTGTGGATCGAGGGTGAGCATGCGGTCGGTCTGAGAGACGCCGATGCCGAAGACGGTGGTTTTCTCGATATATGACTGGTTTCGAAACACGCCGCCGGGGATGCAGCCCAGCTCGAGCAGCGCTCGCGCGCCCGACAGCGCCGGCAGTCGAGCCGCCTCGAACTCGAGCGTGATGCCGCTGGCGCGGGCGATGTGAAGCGCGTGGCCGAGCAAGCCGAATCCCGAGATGTCGGTGGCACAGGTCACGCCGTATTTCTGCATGATTCCGGCTCCGGCCCGGTTGAGCTGCTTCATCGACGCGATTGCCGCACGATAATCGGCAGGATCGGCTTCTCCGACGCGCTGCCCCGCCACCAGAACGCCGGTTCCCAGCGGCTTGGTGAGAATCAGCGCCTGCTCCGGTCTCCCTTGGGAATTGGCGATCACGCGTGAGGGGTGCACCACGCCGGTGACAGCCAGTCCGTATTTCGGTGGGGAATCGGCGATCGTGTGGCCGCCGACGATCACGCCGCCTGCCTCGACGACCTTCTCCTGCCCGCCTCGTAGAATCTCGCCAAGCACCTCCATGGGGATACCGGACGCGGGAAACATGACCAGGTTCATGGCCGTCAACACGTTGCCGCCCATGGCGAAAACGTCGCTCAGGGCGTTGGCTGCCGCAATCTGGCCGAATTCATAAGCATCTGAACAGATCGGCGGGAAAAAATCGGTCGTCTCGATCAGCGCGATATCGTCGCTGACCTGGAAAACACCGGCATCATCACAAGTGTCGAGGCCGACCAGCAGCCGCCGGTCGGAGGTCGCGGGGAAGCGGCGCAACGCTTCGATCAGCAGATCCGGAGCCAGCTTCGCCGAGCAACCGCCTTCCCTGACGGTGGTGAGCAGATCGAACGCCACGCCGTCGCTCTGTGAACGAGCCTGGATTCCAAGTGAGGCGATGATCTCGAGAGCCCGCTGCGTATCGGCTTCTCCGAGCTGCAGGCACATGCCGCAATCAGAGGCGATAGATTTCGGCGTGGCGATGACCTGGAGAGCGAGATCGGCCCGCCGGCAGGCTCCCTCGGCTTTGATGACCTCGCGGGTGTTGCGGAACAGCAGCAGGACGGTTTTCATGCGAAGATCTCCCGCAGGGCGCTCAGCAGAAACTCGAAATCGGTGGGCGTGTGAACACGGGAAGGGGCCAGTCGAACCGCGCCGGCGGGGAACGAACCCAGCGCTTGGTGAGCGAGCGGTGCGCAGTGCAGGCCGGCCCGCACCTCGATGCCGAACCGCTCGCTGAGGCTGGTGGCAATGACGGACGGATCGAATCGGTCATGCCGGAACGAAAACAGGTTCCCCTGTCGCTCGGGATCTGCCGCGCGCAGCATGGTCACTCCCGGGAGCGCGGCCACGGCCTCGATGAAGGCCAGGTATTCCTCGCGGGTGTGGCCCGGGGCAGGAGGGTGCTCGACGGCCGCCAGCAGTCCGAAGATCCCGGCGATGTTGCCGGTGCCGGCTTCGAAGAGATCGGGTACGAACGCAGGCATGGCCGTGCTTTCCGAGGCGCTGCCGGTGCCGCCGTAGACGAGGGGTTCCACTTCTTCGGGGCGTCGAATGAATACGCCGCCAGTACCGGTGGGGCCCAGCAGGCTTTTGTGGCCGGTGAACGCCACGAAGTCGAGCTTCCAGTCGTCGATGCGCAGTTCCGTCGCCCCGGCCGACTGGGCGGCATCGACCAGCAGGGGAATCTCACCGCCTGCCTCGCGGATTTCTCGCAGGGGCTGGATGAGGCCGTTCACATTGCTCTGGTGATTGACGACCAGCAGGCGGGTGCGCGGCGTGAGGGCGTGACGGATCTCTCCGACCCGCACCAGTCCGTCCGGATCGGCGGGCAGCATCCTCCAGGAAATACCCCGTAGCCGCTGAAGGGCGGCCAGGGGGCGCGTGACGGCGTGGTGCTCGAGCGGCGAGACCAACACCTCGTCGCCCGGCCGCAGGAAGCCCTGCAGGATCAGATTGAGGCCGGTCGTGGCATTGGGCTGGAACGCCACGAGTTCCGGCCGACCGATGCCCAGCAGCGCCGCCAGGCGGTCCCGCGCGGCTTCGAGCGTTCGACTGACCTCGACGGCCCGCGGATAGGCGCTGCGTCCATACGGCCCGCCGAGCTCCGCCAGATATCGGCCCGTCTCCCGGGCGACGTCGGGCGGTTTGGGAAACGAGGTGGCGCCGTTGTCGAAATATGTATTGATATACAATATGGGCTCCCTTACGGAGCGAATACGGTGCCGGCCGAGGCGATGGTCTGCATGATGTCATACATATTGGAGACGCGGCCGACGAGCAGTTTCTGCTTCAGGTCGAAATAATCGAGACAGGTGCCGCAGGCCAGCATCCGTATGCCCCGCGACTCGAGATCGCGAAGAGCTGGCAGAACGGGTGAGTTTTCGCAAGCCAGGTTCACGCCGGCGTTGTAGAACAGAATGGCGGAGGGAAGCGGCGTCGTCTCTGCGAGGGAGTTGATGCACGCCTGCATCAGTATTTTCCCCAGTTCCTCGCTTCCGGTGCCCATGAAGAGCCGGTTCAACACAAGGACGTAGGGCCTGGCGACGCCGTCGGGGCGACAATACTCCTCGGGACGGGGCCCGACGGCGGGCGGCGTCACGACTGTGATGCGAATCGTGAACGTTCCGTCCGCTTCTGTGCAGACAGGCTTGCAACCGTAATCCTGAAGAAAGCGCATCACGTTGTCGCGCGCCGTCGTGTTGTCCAGAAGGATCTCGAGTTGATCTCCCGCGGCAGTCTCGCTCATCGCCTTTTTCACGAGAATGAGCGGCCTGGGGCACAGCATCCCGCGGGCATCGATCCGCTTCTCACTCATGTCGGTTCTCCTTGAGCTATTTTATAATTATAAATGTATAATATCTTCGCCACGAGATATGTGGATGCCGGCAAGGCGGTTTGCGCGCGGGTGCGCTTCGACGGCGGCGGGGATGCCCTGGTCGGGGCCGGTCACGACGACGTGAAAGGCTGCGCCGGGCGGCACGGCACGGAACCAGCCCGCCTCGTCGAGAATCACGCGGGCCACATCTTCGGCCGTGATCGCCGCCCCGATGGGGCGGCCTGTGATGGCGGAAAATCGCTCCGGGCGATGGACATGCACGGCATCGAGCGGCGTTCCGACGCACCAGCCGCCGACCACGCCAACGACGCAGGACGCTCCGGCTGCGACAACCGGTTCGTGCGACGCATGGGCTTTGATCGGCCGCTCGGCCGAGCCGTCGGCTTCGATGATCAGGCGGCGTGCGAACGGTTTGAAAGACAAAGCTTCTCCGGCGGAAAACCCGTGACATTTGCCCCCTTCGAGGCGGTTTGCAACAACGATCATCGAAGCCGGCCGCTCGTTCAGGCCCTTGACGATCGAGGCAAAATCGCCGATCCGCACGTCGGAGCATGCGCTCGTTTCATGCGACCAGATCTTCGTCGTGGTGGTGCAGATCACGCTTTCTCCGCGCAATGCCCAGGCGGAGGCGAGCCGGAACATCAGGGTTGTCTTGCCGCCGCCTCCGATGAGCCAGATATCATCGTATTCGAGAAGAGAGCTCATCGGCCGATGAGCCGAAACCGGTTCAGCACCGCTTCCAGAACGGCGCCGCTGACCGTGCGGCTTTTGTCCGACAGGGTGAAGCACGCCCGAATCTCGCCGCGGGGGTCGACATCAGCCAGCTTCAGGTTTGGCGTGGCCATCAGACCGTCGTGAAGGATGCCGCGAAGCACCCCTGCGATCGGGGTTCGCACCGGCTCTTCATCGATCCACGCCACCGGAGCGCCGGCCTGCACCAGATCGCCGATCATCCTGACGGCGCGAACTCGGCCGGCGGCTGGCGCACGTAAAACCCGTTCGGCCGTAAGACCGCCGATGCTTCCGGGGACGCCGGTATCCGCGGCCGCACTGCCAGTCTCGATCAGGCGGCCGAGATCGTGACCCCGGTGGGTTTCGACGACGATGTGCGCGTCACGGCCGCAAATGGCACCAGGGCCGAGACTGATCACCAGGGGCGCCTGCGCCATGGCGGTCTCGTTCGGGCGCTTGAGCAGACGCGCGTCGACGAGGACCTCGGGACGCCATGTGGCCAGAAGGGTTGCCCCGGGATCAACGACGACGGCGACGTGGTCGAGCTTCTCTGGAAGCGGCACACCCAGTTCCCATCGCCGGCCGCGAACGCCTTCCACCTCGATTTCGCCGTCCCAGACGGCGCTGCAGAAAGAGACGGCCCGCCGGATCGCGAGTGGCTCGATCACCTCGGTCATAGCCACGGTGAACCCGGCCCGGAACAGTCGGTGGGCCGTGGCGCTGGCAAGCTCGCCCGCTCCGAGGATGAGCACGTTCACACCCGCGCCTCCAGGTCGGAAGGTGTGTCGAGATCGAAGGTCACACCGGGGTCGTCGACGGGAACGAGCGCCAGATCGGCGTCATGCCGCTGGAGAATGGCCCGACCGCCCTGGTCACCGGAAAGCTCCCGCAGTGCCGGGAAGTGATGGGAACCGAATACCACCGGGTGCCCGCGTTTCCCGTTGAAGAGCGGCGCGACGATCGCGCGCGGGCCGAGCGGGCGCCAGGCGGCGATGAGGGTGGCGATGGTGGCTGGGGCGATCTCCGGCATGTCGGCGAAGCCGAAGACCACCGCTTCGGTGGCGGGTGGTAGAGCATTGGCGGCAAGCCGGAACGAGCTGCCCATTCCCTCGTCGGCGTTGTCATTGACGAGCAGCCGAACCCGGGGACGCTGGCCTGCTGGGTCGGGGTGCCGTCGGACGAGAAGAATCTCTCCGAGCTCCGGCACCGCCGCCCAGCGGTCGAGCGTGGCCTCGAGAACCGTCGTCCCCCGCCACGGCAGGCCGAGCTTGTCGCGGCCCATCCGCCGCGAGGCTCCCGCGGCGAGAAGAATCCCCAGGATCATCTCGATTCCTTACGAAATCCGTCCGAGGGCCCGCAGGATCTTCTCGGGTGTGAACGGCCAGCTCCGGATCCAGACGCCGACCGCGTCGTGAATGGCGGCGGCGATGACCGGCGCGGCGCCGTTGCACGAGATCTCGGAGATCGATTTCGCGCCCATCGGGCCGAAGGGATCGTTGGTGTCGACAAGAACGGCCTTGAAATCCTCGGGCAGGTCGCCCATCTGCGGCACCTTGTAGTCGATGAAGTTCGGGTTCAGGCACCGGCCCTTCTCGTCGAAGATCATTTCCTCGTAGAGACTGTGGCCGATGGTCTTGAGAACGCCACCGTAGATCTGGCCGAGCGCGAGCTCCGGGTTGATCGGCGTTCCCGCGTCCTGCAGGGCGTAGTATTTTTTGAGGTATACTTTGCCGGTGCGGGTGTCTACGGCGACCTCGCAGAAATGGGCGCCGTAGGGGAACGAACCCTTGTCGGTGATGAAGTGGGCCGTCGATATCAGCTGGCCATGTCCCGTGCCGCTCTGGGTGCGGCGCGCAATCTGCTCGTAGGTGACCTCGCCGGAAAGTCCCCTGACCACGCCGGGCCAGGCGAGCTCGAGGTTGTTCTCGGGCTCCTGGAGCATGTCCGCGGCTTCGCGGATCAGCTTCGCCTTCATGTTCAGCGCCGCATTCAACGCCGCGCCGCCGGAGAAATACGTGCCGGACGAGGCGTAGGCGCCGACGTCGAAGGGGGTCGAGTCGGTATCGGCGGCCAGCACGGCCACGTGTTCCATCGGCACCTTCAGGGTTTCGGCGGTCAGCTTGACCGCGACGGTTTCGAGGCCGGTTCCGAGGTCGGTGCCGCCCGACAACACCATGAACGTGCCGTCGCCGAACTGCATGATGGCCGCATTCGCCGAGTCGAGGCCGGGAAGACCGGAGCCCTGCTGGATGATCACGACGCCTTGGCCGACTTTCACGTCAGGATCGTCGCTCGCATTCTTTTTGCCCCAGTTGATGAGTTGCTTGCCCTGTTCGAGAGCCGGCCCGAGGCCGCAGGTCTGGACGAGCTGGGGCGTTCCTTCCCGGCCTTCGCCGAGGCATCGAAGGATCTCGAGCATGAC
Organism: Candidatus Ozemibacteraceae bacterium; assembly: GCA_017998915.1. Classification (GTDB taxonomy): domain Bacteria; phylum Muiribacteriota; class Ozemobacteria; order Ozemobacterales; family Ozemobacteraceae; genus MWAR01. The sequence goes on along the minus strand of JAGOCE010000060.1, from coordinate 1,534 downwards.
CCCTTCGCGCACCCGGTTCTTTTCGAGGAAAGCAAGCTGGTCCATGCCGAGTTTTTCGGCCATCTCGGCAGCGGCGAGCTGGAGGGCGAACGAGCCCTGTGGCGCGCCGTAGCCCTGGTAGGCGCCGGTCGGGGAAATGTTCGAGTAATACGTGTGAACATCGAATCGCACGTTGTCGCAGAGGAACAGCGGCAGTGCCTTGGAGCAGGCGTTCATCGGCACGGTCAGACAGTGGGCGCCGTAGGGGCCGGTGTTCGCCTCGAGGTCCATGTGAATGGCCGTGAGGCGGCCGTCTTTCTTCGCGCCGAGCTTGACGCGCACTTTCATCGTGTGGCGGGTGCGCGAGTTGATGAACTCGTCCTCACGCGTGTAGCGGTACAGCACGTCGCGGCCGGTGATCCACGTGGCCCAGGCGGCCACTTCCTCGAGACACATGTCCTGCTTCGCGCCAAAGCCGCCGCCCACGCGCTCTTTCACGACGCGGATGCGGTTTTCCTTCACGCCGAGAATGCGGGCGATGATGCGGCGCACGTGCGATGGCACCTGCGTCGAGGCGTGGATGACCAGACGGTCGCCGTCCATGCGGCTGTAGGCGATATGCGGCTCGACGGGGGTGCACTGGACCTGGCTCGTTTCGTAGGTCTGCTCGAACACGACCTCGGCCTCGGCAAATCCCTTCTCGATGTCGCCGATACCGCCGTGGACCGACGCCGCAAGGTTGCGGTGAGGGTCGGCATGGATCGGGAACTGGTAGATGATCTTCCCTTCGCGCGGATCGACATTTTTGTTATAGCTATCGATATCTTTTGGAGCGCCGACCATGTACTCGACGTGGGCGTTATGGACGATCGGGGCCCCGGGCCGTTTGGCATCGTCGATCGTGAAAACGCCGGGCAGCACCTCGTATTCGACCTCGATCAGCTTCAGGGCTTCGGCGGCGATCTCGGGTGTCTCGGCGACGACGGCGGCGACGCGGTCTCCGACGTGGCGCAGCTTCTGGTCGAACATCCGGCGGTCGTAGGGCGAAGGCTCGGGGAAGCCCTGACCGGCCGGGTTATACCAGACGTCGGGGCCGTTCTTGTAGGTGAACACGGCGACAACACCGGGAAGCGCCTCGGCGCGGGCGGTGTCGATGCGCTTGATGAACGCGTGCGCGTGCGGGCTGGGCAGCATCTTCAGGTGGCAGTGGCCCTGCCGCACCCGGTCCTCGACGAAGGCTGACTCGCCGCGGGCGAGCAGATAGCCGTCGATCTTGCCGCGGGCGGTGCCGACGTAGCGCATGTCCTCGCGGAACTTCGGCATCTCGAACGGCGTGGCGGGATCGTGGCGGCGCGCGATCGCCAGTTCCACGGCGCCGTAGATCTGCTCGTAGCCGGTGCAGCGGCAGAAGACGCCAGAGAGGGCGTCCCGGATCTGTTCCCGGGTCGGGCGTTCGACCTTCTCGAGCAGTTCGGCGATGGCCATCAGCATGGCGCCGGTGCAGTAGCCGCACTGGACGATGCCGGCGTCGACGAACGCGGTCTGGAGATGGTTC